>JAZOAD010000043.1:0-15903 GCA_045595225.1 Faecousia sp. | reverse complement strand
GTTTCTCAATGTCGGTACAAAACTCCCTCCGTCAGCCCTTTGGGCTGACACCTCCCTCAAAACGAGGGAGGCAAGGCGGCTGCACCGCTAATGCCGTAAACAACAATTTATCTTCCCAGCAAAGGATCGGAGGAACCATGACCCACCTTTTTATCATCAACCCTGCCGCAGGCAACCGGGACCGCACCGCGGAATACACCCAGGCCATCGAAACCCACTGCGCCAATTTGAACTATCGCATTGAAATCTCCAAAGGCCCCGGCGACATCGCCCGGATCGCCCGGGAAGCCGCGGAAACCGGCAAGGAGTACCGCATCTACGCCTGCGGCGGCGACGGCACGCTGAACGAAGTGGTACAGGGCGCGGCGGGATTCGACAATGTGGCTATCACTGTGTTCAAAGGCGGCAGCGGCAACGATTTTATCAAAATTTTCGATGATCCCCAGGCATTTTCTGACCTGCCTCGGCTGCTGGATACCAAGGACTCCACCTTCGACCTGATTGACTGCAACGGCGCATACTCTTTGAACATCTGCTCCGTTGGTTTGGACGCCCGGATCGGCTTGGATGTGGCTAATTATAAGCGTCTGCCTCTGCTCCACGGCTTTGCCGCCTATGCTGCCAGCACAGTGGTCAATGTGATCAAAGGCATCGCCGAGCATTACATCATTGAAATTGACGGCGAAACCATCAACGCGGACCAGACCCTGATCTGCGCCTGCAACGGCAGATTTTACGGCGGCGGCTTCAATCCGGTGCCGGAAGCAGACCCCAGCGACGGGCTGTTGGATGTACTGCTGGTAAAAAAAGTGACCCGGCTGCAGGTAGCCGGTGTCATTGGCAAATATAAAAATGGCCTGTATGCCGAATTACCGGAGCTGGTGCGGCATTTCAAGGCTAAAGCAATCAAGATCATCTGCGACAAGACCACCGCCATCCAGCTGGATGGTGAATTGCAGCAAGCTAAGGAATTCCTGATCCGGATCTCCGACAAAAAGCTGCGGTTCTTCTATCCCAAGGAGCTGAGCTGGCAGAAAAAAGTAGCGACCCAGGTTTGAGTGAACATAAAAATTGCAGGCTTCCGACAAAATCGGAAGCCTGCTTCTTTTTCGTAGAAAATCAGTTGCCGGGGGTCAGCTGCAGTTCTACAGTTGCCATGGACTCATCTCTAGTCTGGACATAGAACTTAATGCTTTCGCCCACATTCAGGCTGAAGGAGTAGCTGCCCTCGCCTACCAGCACCTGGGTGCGGCTGCCATCAGCATGCTCGATATAGATCACAGCCAGATCGCTCATGGAGGTCAGGGTGTAAGTGCCGCCCACTTCAGCGGTGTAGAATGCATAGGCGCCCTGGCCATCCAGGTTAACAGCCACCAGGGTGGTCTGATGCAGGATCAGCTCGGCGTTGGAGCTACCCTCCACCTGGTCACGGATGTTGGCATCGTCCAGAATGGTGACGGTGATCTTCACATCGGCAGCGCCGTTGCTCTTGACCAGGATCTTCACCTCGGTGTTCAGCAGCGCGATGGTGCCGCCCTGCTTGTAGACCTCGCCATTGACCAGCACGGTCAGGTTGCCCTCCCAGGTCAGGGCGATGGAGCTGTTCTGGCTCATTTCCTCGGTGAGGGTTTCGCCCTTGTCATTCTCGTAGGTGTACAGGAAGTTGACGCCGTAGTAGCGGTTGGGCTCCATGGTAACGGTATTCTCGCCGTTGATCAGATCCATGGTGTAGTCCACCGGGAAGGCCTTCACGGTCACATCGGCATCACCCCGGAGCAGGAAGCTGTAAGTCTGGCCCTGGGTCAGTTCCACTTCGTAGGCATTGGTGGTCCAGGTGATATTGCCGTTGGAAGCCATGATACCCAGCTCGCCGCCGGTGACTTCAATGCGGTAGTAGGAGTTGAATGCTGCCTGGAAGCAGTAACGGCTACCCTCAGCGCCGGGCTGTACAACAACACCCTTGCTACCATCCAGCCGTTCTACCTTCAGGTGGGCCAAAGGTCTTGTACCATAACCTTCTTCATCCACACTCTTACTGGTAATCTCGATCACGCATTCGTCTTCCGGCATCAAGAGGATCTCACAGACGCCTTCCGTTTTATGCTCGCGAGGCACATGATTGACGATTACCTTGAAAGAAATGGAATCTGTGACAGTAATGCGGAAGTAGGCAGGTACACCGGTGAGAATTGTGTGTTTAGACTGAACTTCGCCCACATCTTCATCCCGGATGACATGATCTTCATACTCCAGCTTCTCGCCCACATTGGTGACGGTCAGGGTGTCATAAACATTGGTGGCTTCGGGGTAGTTGTACACGGTCTGCAGCCAGATGGTGTAGACCTCGCCAGCGGTCATGTAATGGGTCAGCACTTCCATGGTTTCCAGACGGACAGGCGTATCATAAATTTCGCCCATCTGCGCGAAGGTCAGCCAGGGGCTATGGACCTGCAGCAGGAAGTAGCCATCGGTGGGGGCGGTGAACTCGATCTTATAGTCCACCTGGGTGGGGCCCACATCCACGGCGAAGTTGCCCTCGCCAACGCTGAGGCAGAAGGGCTCTACCAGCTGCCAGTCGAAGATGAAGGAATTGACCGACTCATCCTCATACAGCATATAGAGGGTAAATTCCTGGCCAACTTCCGTAACATTCAGCTCAATATGACCCTTATAATACTCCATAGAGTCCTCAGTCAGGCCGATGACCAGGCCGTCCACGGAAGTGATCAGCTTGTAGACGCCCAGCTCCTTGGCCACGAACTTGGCCATATAAATGGTATTGGCAGGCAGCTCCACCTTGCCCTGCATGGTTTCCATGACCAGGTCGTCGGCGCGGACCACAGAGTAGGTCAGCTCATGGGTCACATTGGCGCCGTACTCCCAGGAGAACATACGGAACCAGAAAGTCATTTCGCCGGCTTCTTCCACCTCGATGGTCAGGGGGCCGCCGGGGTTGTAGAAAGCGGTGTCATTGCCGTAATCGCTGCCGTCGGTCATCCAGACACGGATATCCAGGTCGCCCCGGTTGGGGGTGATGATGTACTTGCCGGGCTGGGGGAAATTGACGGTGAAGGGGGTATAGGTGATCATCTTATCCAGCACCAGGGTGATGGAGGTGTTGTCAATCAGCACCTCATAGACAGCCTCCACGGGCATGCCGTACATACACACGTCACAGCCGCCGTCGCCGTCGGCATCCACGTGCTCAGCGTAATCCTTACGCTCGATGGAGCAGGTGCAGAGGATGGCGTGCCAATGGTGGGTCTCATTGGTGGTCCAGGTAGCGGCATAGCTGTGGCCGCAGATCTGGAAGGCGCAAATATCGCAGACGCCATCATTATTCACATCCACATGGGGCTCCTTCTCGCTGGTGGCGCCGGGGTGATCGCAGATGGCCAGATACCAGTGGCCATCCACATCGGAGCCGGTTTCGGTGCCGAATTCGTGGCTGTGCTCGGGATCTGCCCAACCGCAGGTATCGCACTCGCCGTCCAGGTCGAAGTCCTGGTGGGTACACATCAGGTAGTTACAGGTGTCGCAGTAGCCGTTTTCATCGCCATCCGCGTGCTGCTCCTGGCCGGAAACAGCGCCCATATGCTCACAGGTGGCGGCGTGCCAGTGGTAGGTCACATCGGTCTTCCACTCGTCGGAGAAGGTGTGGGTGTGGCTCTCGTCGAACCAGCCGCAGGTATCGCAGACGCCGTCGTTGGTGGCGTCCACATGGTCTTCCCGGCCTTCTTCCACATCGTGGCCGCAGGAAGAAACGTGCCAGTGCTGGGTGGCGTCATAGGTCCATGCGTCCTCGTAGGTATGGCTATGGTCGCCCATATAGCCGCAGGTGTCGCAGGCGCCGTCGTTATCGCCGTCAGCGTGCTCCGCCTTTTCGGACACGGTGCCCATGTGATTGCAGGTAGCGGCGTGCCAGTGATGGGTGGCGTCGCTGGTCCACTCCTCGCTGTAAGTATGCTGGCAGGACTGGTCCTCATAGCCGCAAATATCGCAGGCGCCATCTAAGTTTTCATCCAGATGCTCGCCCAGGTTGGCCTGCAGGGTGGAATGCTCACAGGTGGCCTGATACCAGTGATTGTTTTCATCGCTGGACCACTCGGTGGCATAGGTATGCTTGTGCTTGGTGGTTTCTGTGGGGTCGGTCTTATCGTCGCCACCACCGCAGCCGGCCAGCAGGGACAGCAGCATCACCAGACACAGAAGGATGCTAAGGATCTTTTTCATAAAAAGCACCTCCATTTAGGTTTCGGGTTGGGTTTCTTCTGCTTTTTTATCGAAATAGTTGGGCACGATCTCGCCCATTTGGCACTCTCCACCGGGGTCGCCGGTGTAATAGCCCACGGCCCAGAGCCACATGCTGTCCTGATCGGAGGCCAGGCCCTTGTCTTCCGCGTCACCGGTACCGTCGCAGAACAGGTTCTGGCATTCGGCAAAGATCTGCAGGAAGTGCTTCAGCTCTTCCGTTACGGGGTACAAGCCGTCAGCATTGACCGCGTCGGCATAGCCGGGGGCGCCGTACAGCTCCGGCAGCACCTGGGTGCAGAGGGAGTGGCAGGTTTCACAGAAGCTCTGGCAGGCCCAGGTAATGGGGGCCGGATCATCCTTGTGGCAGGGGCAGTTATTGACGCAGTAGTTGGAGCCCTCCCAGCCGTTGTGGATGGAGGACAGGGAAGCAAAGCCCTCAATAAACTGCTTGTAGCTAAAATACATACCGTTTTCCACTACGGTGAGCATATTGTTGCCGTTGCCCATCCATTCCACCTGATTCAAGGCATATTCCATAATGTTTGAGGCCGTGATCTGGACATACAGCGTGGGGCCCCAGCCGCCGTGGGCCGCGTACAGTTCCTCATCGTAAATGTGATAGTAGCCGTCGCCGCCATCTTCCACGCTCCAAAGCTTACACTTGGTGTCATCCAGCAAGTAGGTGCCGTTGCTCTGAAGCTGCCAGTAGTTGACGAACTCGCCGGCGCCAACCTTGGCGTAGCGCAGAACCTCCTGGGGCACCATGTAGGTCTTGGAGTAGCGGTCGCTCATTTCGCCGGTTTTCAGCACGGCCACCTGCACCGTAATGGGGTACTGGCCGTCCTTGGCGGTGGCGTGGATGCCAAAAATGAATACGTTGCCGATCTCATCCTCATCCACAGTGCGGACATCCTTGAAATTCTTGGTGTAGGTACCTTCCGCGCCGCCATCGTCAACGGTGTAGCCGTACTGGGCCCAGGCAACGGAGCCGTACCAGTAGTCATACTGGGGGTTGATATTGTCTTCCGCCACGCTGACCCAGGACTCAATGGTGTAAATACCGCTGACACCGGGAGCGAAGCGGCACATCACCACCTGGTCGGGAGAATCAATGGTGATCTCATACACGCCCTGGTCGCTGAATTCCTTCACATAAGGGTAAGCCCAATCGGTGCCGGGGCCGTCGCCGTAGAGGATGCGGTACAGGTCCAGCTCAATGCGGCGGTTGTCATTGGTGGTCATATGGCCGTTGATATTGTAGGTATAATCGCCGGGCACATCGGAAAGGGTGACGGAATAGTCGCCATCCAGGCCGGTGGCCACCGCCACGCCCTGCTCGTCGAATTTGGATACCACCATGGTATGGCCGTCAAACCATTGGCAGTAGATCTCCATTTCCAAATACAGCATGTAGAAGCCGGGATTTTCCGCGATGGGCATGCCGTTGAGCATCAAGGTCACCGTGGAGGTGTCCTGGGCATCCGGGTCCACATCGTCGGGATTGATATTTACCAAAGTATCCCGGGTGGCGGTGGAGCCTTCCACATACTCACCGCAGGCGGTCAGGGACAGCAAGGTTGCCAGGCAGAGCAAAACGCAAATTAACTTTTTCATGTTGCCCTCCTTTTGAACAAGCTGCGGATATCCGCCCAGGTGATCTTGCGGATGATAATGTCGATGACATACAGCGCCACAGCAATGGCCAGCAGAGCGATGGTAAAGTCCAGCTTATAGGTGGAAACTTCGTCCATATTATTTTCCACGATCAGGCTGTTGTCCTCATAAACAACGCCTCTGTCACGGATCACGCTGGTGAGGCTGGCGGCGGAATAGACGACGAAGCTGTCGTATTCCGGGGAGCGGGCGATGTAGAAATTGGTTACCACTTCATAATCCTGCACCGCGCCGTAGCTGTAATTGATTTTCACAGAATACTTGCCGATGTCGGGGGTATCGAACTCGTAGTAGTAGCGAGTCCGGTCAAAGTGCAGGGTGTGGCTCTCCACGGTGCCGTCGGGCCGGGTAATGGCCATTTCCAGAGTGGCAAAGGCGTCAATGGTGGAGGGGATCACTTCCACCAGAGAGGAATTGCCATCGAAATTCACATTCAGCGTAAAGGGATAGTCCACACGCTGGGCCGGAATGGTGGTAGAGAATATATTTTTCAGGAAGGTTTCGCCGTCGGTGTCGTCCCAATGCCCGGTCCACTGACCCATAAGGTCGCTGGTAAAGCAGGCCACGGTGCCGTTGCCGTAGGTCCAGTAGCTATACAAGGGCACATCCACCACCACGCCGTCGGCCTTCTGATAAGGCACGGTCAGAACGGTGGTCACATCGCTCTTGGCCCGGCTCTGCACATAGCCGCCCACATTGGGCAAAGCGGTAACACCCTTCATGGTGTCGGCAAAGAGCCACGCGGTGGTGACTTTGGTTTCCCGGTTGATAACCGTGGCGCCGAATTCCGGGGCGATGTCATTATAAATGACATTCAACGCAGACTGATCGCTGTCCACGAAATAATACTTGCCATGGCCGTTTTCCGCGATGCTCTGCATCATGGAAAGGCCGGTATCGCCGGTGGTGCAGATATTGACAGCAGAAACGTTGATGCCCGCCTCATACAGCTTGGCCGCCGCATCCCGGGGATTGTCCTGCTCCAGAGAATAGGACAGGCCGTCGGAAATCAGCATCAGCTGCTTATTTTCATAGGGCATATCCGCCACCAGATTATAAGCTTCCTCCAGGGCGGCGCCCATGACGGTGCCCTGGGTCACTTCGATCTCATTGATCAAGCGGATCAGCTCATTGCGGTTGCTGGCAGCGGCAATGCCGGAAATCAGCTTGGGATCGCCGGAGAAGCCCAGAATGCAGACCATATCATCATCCTGCAGAATGCCCAGCAGGTTCTGGGCCACCATCTTGGCGTAGCGCAGCTTGTTATTGAAGTTCATACTTCTGGAGCTGTCGATGACCAGCACATAGAGCTTGGGATCCTCGGAGCTGTTGCCGTATTTCACCGGCAGCAAATTCTGATAATCCGCCACGATCTGGCTGTCGGAGTCCTGGATGCCGCCGTTGCCCATGTTAATGAGGGTCTTGCCAAACTGGGAAACCGCCTTGTCCAGACTGTCGATGAAGGAAGTGGCATTGTCAAGCTGGCTGACATCCACGCCGGAAATCACGATCTGGTCATAGACGCACAGGGCTTCCACGCTGCAGGGCACAGCCGGATCACCAATAAAGCTGTCGATCTGAGTGTCGCCGCCGTAAAGCTTTTGCAGGGCTTCCAAATCGCCGGCGGAATTGGAGATCAGCAGCACCCGCATTTGGCCGGTAATATTCTGGGTGAAGCCGAAGCTGTTGTTGTAAGAGGAGATATCCCCCTCCGCTTCCACTACGACCTCATAGTCATAGCTGCCAACAGCGGAAGTATCCAGCTTCAGCCGGACCGTATTGTAGCCGGGGATCAGCTCCAGGGGCATATGCTGATACTCTACGCCGTTTTTATACAGATAAAGCGTAGCTTCCATTTCCGTATTGGCCTGGATCAGCACAGAAGCCTCTGCCTTATGGCCCAAATAGGTGGCCTGGGAGGCATCCACAGCGGAGATCTGCACCTCGGGGGTGCCTTCCTCCAGATTATTGTCCACATACACCACATCAATGTAGACATTGTTGGCATACAGACTTTCCACCGCCTGCAGCAATGCCGTGGAACTGCCAGTCGTCTCCTTGCCGTCGGTCAACAGCACCACATGCTTGATGGCATCATTGCTGAAGAGGGTGTTGGCATACTCCAATGCGGAAGCAATGTCCGTGCCGCTGTCGTCCACAGAGTAGGTGGTGACGCTGGGAAGGGACTGACCAAGTTCCGCCAGCAGCTCCGACTCCGCGCCAAAGCAGATCAGGCCGGACTGGCTGTTGGTGGGGAGTTTGCCATTGATGCGGGCAATTTCCTCATCAATATAATCCAAATTGCGGTTGGAAGAATAGGAAACGTCCGCCACAAACAGCACTTCTGTTTTGGTCATATAGGTGGTCAGCACTGTGCCGGCTACGGCAAAAGCGATCACCGCCACCATCAGAATGTGCAAAATCAAAGAGGTTACGATGGCCTTATTACGGTTTTCTTTCCGGATGGCCCATGCGTACGGCACGATCACCGCGATCAGCAGCGGCACCGCGATCAGCAGCCACAGGGGATTATCTAAGCTGACGTTTCTCATAGCAGTACACACCCCATTCCAACGCGAAAATAACCGCAAGGCAAATGAACAATACGAACAGAGGATCATACAATCCGTCAAAGCCACCCTCGGTGGCCTGGCCCTGGACCATCAGTTCCATAGCGGCGCTTTCGGGCGCCCGCTCCGATTCGGGCATAGCGGCAAACAGCTTGAATTCCCGCATAACGCCGTCCACGGTGGCGGTGATGGTATAGGTGCCGGCTTCCGTCAGGGAAAGCTCAGTGGTAGCCACGCTGGTGCTCAAATAGCTGACATTGCCCTTGGGGCTTTCCACGCGAATAGCTTCGCAATTGGTCAGCACATTGACAACAGCCATGTCACCAACATGGTAGCCGGATGTTTCGATCACATCCGGGAAGGAATATTCCATGCAGTTTTTCAGCAGCACCACAAAGTCCGGCAGCATGGCAATATCGGAATTGTGGATATCAAAGGCAAACACCACTTCCCGGTTGCCAAAATTATTGGTGCCGGCGAAGATAACGGGGTTATTTTGATAGGTGTACAGGGTGGTAAACTCCCGGTACAGGCTGCAGCGCACATAGGCGGAGATATAAATATTATTGCCTGTGGTATTCTGCAGCAGGGTCCGGGTCATGGTAGAGGTGGACTTGCTGCGATCCAGCATACCGGCGCCGCCCAGGTCAATGCTGCCCTGAACGCTGAAGCCGGTGTCATTGGTGCTGACCGTAGGATTCAGCAACCACACAGCGCCGTCGCTGGGCAGCTTTTCCGGGCTGTAGCAGTCGAAAATGTAGAGGCCATAGCCGCTGATCTCGCCCAGCAGCTCCGTTTCAAATTCCTCGGTGGGAATAACCACATAATTGGTGTAGCCCCAGGCCTTCAGACACATCTCCAGGAACAGGCTGGCATCGGAAATAATGGCGGCGTTATAGGCGCTGTCGCTTTTGACATCGTAGATATGCACTTCATTGTCTTCCGCCAGCGCATCCTCCACCGCCAGCTGGATCCGCAGAGAAGAAAACTTCTCCAGCGCGCAGCTGAGCTGGAAACGGGCAGGCATTTCGGGAGAAACCACGCCCACATAGCTGGCCACCGGCTCCTGGGCGCCATCTACATAGAGGTACACTTCCAGAGCATCCTCGTCGCAGTAGCTGATCAAATCGCCCACCACGCTGAGCTTGCCGCCGGAAATATTGTAGGTAACATTGTCAATGCCGTAATTTCCCACCAGGGAACCCACATTTACCAGGGTAATATTTTCATTCACCCCATGCTCCGTATCGGTGTAGAGGGTGATCTTCACGCCGGAATTTTCATTAAAATACTTCTGCGCCTGGCTCATGGCCAGATCCAGAGAGTCCTCATCGTAGCCGCATTCCTGCTCGGCAAGCAGGTTCAGGGCGGTTTCCTGGTTAGTCAGCTGCTCATACACCACGGTTACATTTTCACCAGCGGTCACCAGGGTAAATTTGCTGCCGGGCGCCGCGTCCTCAATGGCCTCGGCGATCTGGGCCTTGGCACGGTCGAAGCGGGTAGAATCGCCCTGGGCCATATTCATGGAACCGGAAGCGTCCAGCACGAAGCAGTACTCATAAGCCGCGCCGGGCATGGTGAACATAGGATGGGCAATGGCAAAGGACACCAGCGTAATGGCCAAAATCTGCAAAATTAGGCTGAACATGCCGGTGATCCAGCTAAAAGGATTTCTCCGCTTCAAAAATTTTTCCGACAGGGTCCACAAATAGGTGGAGGCCACGGTCTGCTCGGTGTACTTGGTTTTGATGATGTAAATAATGATCAAAATGGGAATGCCGATCAGGCCCAGCAAACCCAACGGGTATAGAAATGTCATTTCAGCACCCCCATACTCAGCAGCTTGTCGAAGAAGATCTCACCCATGGATTGATCCGCCGCCACCAGCATATAGTCCGCGCCGCGGGCATTGCAATACTGCCGGATCCGGTCCGTAGCGTACTGCAGCGCCGCCTTGTAGGCGCGAATAATATCCCGGTCAATATTCTTGCGGTAAAAGAGGGAGTCGTTCTCCGCGTCAAACAGGTGCATTTTGCCACGCATCTGGGGATTCAACTCGTCACGGGCCAGCACCTGGATGCACAGCGTATCCCGGCGGCTGTCCGCCAGCTTGTCGATGGCAGTTTCAAAATTATGGTCGGTCAAAAAGTCGGAAATGATGATGCTCATACCGTCGCCACGGCCCACACGCTCGGGCATGATGGCATCGGTAATATAGCAATCGCCGTAGAACTCCACATCGTTCAGCAGGCCAATGCGCTCATAATAGGCGTTCTTGCCGATCATATTGGGAATCAGCTCGATCACTTCCTTGTCCCGAATCAGATAAATGGACACCTTTTCCATTTCACTCAGGGACATATAGGCCAATGTGGCCGCCAGGCGCAGACACTGCCTGCCCTTTTCCGCGTTGTTGAAGGCCATGGAGCGGCTGGCGTCAATATAGATCCGGGTATGCATCTGCCGCTCGTCCAAATACAGCTTCTGATAAAGCTTATCGAACCGGGCGTAGGCATTCCAGTCGATCTTGGTTATGTCATCTCCGGGGACATAATCTCGGTAATCAGCGAATTCACAGGAGGAACCGTAGGTCTTACTTTTCCGGTTGCCGCCGAACATACCCGCGTTGTTCTGCTTCAGCACCGTCTGTAAGGTTTCCACCTGCTGGAGAAACGCTTCGCTTACAATCAATTCACTCATATTGGCTCCTTACTTGGAGAGCTTCTTATTTTCCTTGACCAGGGCGGCGATCACATCGTCGGCGTTCATCTTATCGTTGATGGCAGCGTAGCTGATCTTGATTCTGTGGCGCAGAACGGGGGCGGCCAGGGCATCAATATCATCCATGGACACATTGAAGCTGCCGTTCATCAGCGCGCGGACCTTGGCGCAGGAGATCAGAGCCTGGGCAGCGCGGGGAGAAGCGCCGTACTTGATGTACTTGGCGGCGGTTTCGGAGGGCTTATCCAGCTCGGGATGGGTGTTGGAAACCAGGTTGACGGCATAATCCAGCACCTTGTCCACGCAGGGAACTTCCTTGGCCAGCTCACGCATTTCCAGAATTTCGGGGCCGGTCAGCACGGCTTCGGCGGTTTCTTCCAGGGTAACGCCGGTCATCTTAACAATATCAGCCAGCTCCTTGGCGCTGGGGAAATTCACCAGCAGCTTGAACATGAAGCGGTCCATCTGGGCCTCGGGCAGAGGATAGGTGCCGTCCTGCTCCACGGGGTTCTGGGTAGCCATGACGAAGAAGGGCTCGTCCAGGCGGTAGGTATTGTCGCCTACGGTGATCTTATGCTCCTGCATAACTTCCAGCATAGCAGACTGGGTCTTGGGGGTAGCGCGGTTGATTTCGTCCGCCAGCACCAGGTTGGCGAAAATAGGACCGCGGCGGAACTTGGTGTTCAGACGGCCGGCCTCATCCTTTTCCACAATGTTGGAGCCGGTAACGTCGGAGGGCATCAGGTCGGGCGTGAACTGGATGCGGGAGAAGGGCAGCTCCAGAGCGCGGCTGAGGGAGCGGACCATACGGGTCTTACCGACGCCGGGCACACCTTCCAACAGCACATTGCCGCCGGCGACGATGGCGATCAGCACATTGTCCAGCACTTCTTCCTGGCCCACAACGTCCTTATGCAGCTCAGCCTTGACCTGCGCGATCTTCTTGCTGAACATCTGAACTTTTTCCATATTGGCAGTGTTATTGATCTTTTCCATAATTGATGATCCCCTTTATATAAATAGTGAATTGTTTACAAATTAACCGGTGTACAGCTGGCTGAAGTATTTGAGGATAAATTCGATCATTTCCTCCGACAGCTCACCTTCCAGGCTGGCCTGGATCATAGCCGCATAGTACGCGGACACCACTTCCGTATAGGACACATGCTGGTCCTGCTTGTAATCGTAGACTTGCTCATCGCCGGCATACTGCATATCGCCGCCGCCCGCGCCGCCGCCTACATCGCCCACATCCTCTTCATCCACTTCCTTGCTGTAAGTGGGGTCCGGATCCGGGGGGCATTCGCTGGGAGAAATGGCGAAGATATCGCAAAGGCTCTCCACCACATAGACGCATTCCTGCTTGGTAGCGGTTTGCTGCTCCAGAGCCAGGTTGGCCTCACTCTTCAAGGTGTGGACCACTTCGCCCATTCGGCCGCTGATGGCATCCGCTTCCGCTGCCGCCTCGACCAGCGCCGCCACATCCTGCAGACCCTGGGCAAACTTCACCAAGGCCCGGTAGAGGGTGTCCTCTTCCGTGTAGCTGTTGTTGGGAATGTAATCCGCGGGGATTTTGTCCAGCTGGACTGCCAGCTCATCGGCCAGTTGACCGATGGTGGGCAGGTTCCATTCCTGGCCCAGCTGATAGCCCACATCTTCCACATCCGCGCCGAACTCCAGATTGTCCAGGCAGCCCGCCACATAGGCAATATCGTCAGCTACTTCATGGTCGATCTCGTAAACGACATCGTGAATATCATCATTGGAGTTGGTTCTGTCCGTGCAGGCGTATACATTGCCGATCACTTCGATCACCTGCGCCTTAAAAGCGCTGACGGTAATATTGCCATCCAAAGCTTTCCGCAGCTCCTGCAGCTGGGCAACGGTTTCGCCTTTGGCAGGCTCCGCCATATTGGACTCCTGCACATGGACGATCAGTTCTTCCAGAGAAGCGATCTGCCAGGCGGAAGCATCGTATTCCGGCTCCACATACACCGGCGGCTCCACCTCTGCCCGGGCGGGCAGAATCAGACCGCAGCACAGCACCACCGCTGCCAGCGCCACCATGGCAAAATGACCCAACTGACTCCAAATGGTCACGCCATATTTGGAAACGGCTTTCAGCTTTTCCTCCGTATCCTGCCGCTGCAGCTGCAGCATCACGCTATCCTGATCCCGGAAAGCGATCATGGTCTGCACCCGTTCCTTCAGATCGTGCTCGCTGTCGATCTGCTCCGCGGCGCGCAGATCACTTCTGCGCAGCGCCAGCCAGCGGATCACCGCCGCAAGGATACCCGCGCCGGCGCCAACGGCAGCCGACAGCAGCATCCGGCCATTGGTGCTGGTCAGCTTGAAGAAGATCATCAAACCGCCCGCCAACAGCAGCGCCACAGCCATACCGGTCAGCGCGGAGCGTCCGAACCGCCACAGCGCGTTTTTCCTCCGGAGCCGCAAAAATTCTGTACCCATATGTACAACTCCTTTTTCATTTGCATTGCAATCCATGTGGCTTCGGGCCACAAAAAGCCCATCTTCCACCTATAATATAACATCCTATATTGTATCAAAATATGCATTTTCCGTCAACCATAATCTTGTGAATTTTCTTCATTTTTCACCCATTTTTTTGCGGTTCTTTTGTGGTATACAGACAAATTTTACAATTTTTTCAGCTTTATTTTACTCCCCTTAAATCAGTCCGCCGCAAGGCTACATTTGTCCCAAATCAAAAAGCAGGCGGCCCACCTCCCAGGGAAGCGAGCCGCCTGCAAATTTTTTATTTTTTCTGTTCTTTTTTCCACTGCCGCAGCCAGGCGATGCCCATGCCCAGCAGAAGCGCCGCCGTCACACCGATGTAGACCCAGCTTTTCGGATTCATGCCGGTGAACACCAGGTGGCAGAACGCCTGTACCGCCAGAAACCAGCCGTAGACCCGGAAGCTTTCGCTGTAAAACCGCCGCACCCACACCCGGAACAAAATGGCGCGGAAAAGCACGGTGCTGAGCGCCCCCAAAGCCACGCAGAAAATGCCGTAATGGATGGAGATCTCCGGCTTCCGGAACATCCCAAAGGGAAGCAGCGCCGCAAAAAACACTACGGCAAAGAGCCAGCTGAGCCAGTATTGTGTTGGAAACAATTTGCGCACAGTCATTCCCTCTTACATCGTTTTCTGATAGGTTTCCAAATTCTGATCCGTGTTATAGGTGGGATCGCCGGGATGGATGCCGTTCATGGCCTGCATAATGTGGTAAGTATCCTGCTGCAGCTTTTTTACAGCTTCCAGCCTGGGCAGATCTTTATCGTGGAAGACGGGATCGCCGATGTTCAGATCCACCAGCGGGCTTTTGCCCATCAGCTTCCACAAGCCCTTCCTGGGCCGGAAGGAGAAGGTAATAGGCAGCACCGGTCGGTCATACTTGACGGCGTACTTAAACACCGCCTTCTTCAGCGGACGAATATCCGGGTAATAAAACCACATGGAGCCCTCCGGGAAGAAGTGCATCCACTGCCGCTTCTCCAGCACCTCTTCCATGGCATTGCTGAACTGCGCCATCGCCCGGAAGCTGTGAGTAGGCACCGGAATACCGCCGGCCATACGGATCAGCGGGCCGTTTGGGCCTTCCAAATTGGTTTTCCAGGCGGGAAAATAGCCCAATCTGGAGCGCATCGCCACCATGATACAGATGTAGTCCCACATAAAAACATGGTTCGCCACGGTGATCAAGCCCTGATCCAGCAGCGACTTGTGTTGCTTCAGCTTTTCCCGGCCGTGAATACGCAGGCCATGCCGCCCCACATCACAAGGGGAATCACGGTAGGCTGGAGAATGTGCAACAGCACTCTCTGGCACTTGAACCAAAAACTTTTCTGCAGATAGGGATAGTTTTCATCCAACGGCACATCCCGCAGATGCTGGACATCGATCATGTGCTCGTCACACTTTTCGGGATAATTATAAGGCAAATTATGTCTGTAATACATATTCTTACCTCTTATACATAAGATTACCCTTACTCTACCACATTTTTCGACAGCTTGCAACAAGAATTACCCACCAACCATCATCAAAACTCATGAAACGAATATAACTGAAAAACCCCTGTTGGACTCGCTTTTCTGCGGAAAAGCCACGGCGGGGGGGACAGTCCACCGGACTGGCGCTAAGAGCCGCCTTTCGAGTCCAACAGAAAACGAGATAAAATGTCCAAAAAAGAAAGCACACCAAACGGTGTGCTTTCTTTTTTGTCTCCCCCTGTTGGACTCGAACCAACGACCTGCGGATTAACAGTCCGTCGCTCTACCGACTGAGCTAAGGGGGAATAGAGGTGTTCGCATTACCTATTTTCACGGCCAGTCACCCGGCAACTATCGTCGGCGTACATGTGCTTAACTTCTGTGTTCGGGATGGGAACAGGTGGACCCACATGACAATCAATACGAACTCTTATGGATGGGCTTTGAACCCATCTTTTCTATGTCAAAAGCCCGTCGGCTTTTAACTTCAACATTGTAGCACCCTTTTCCTGATTTGTCAAGAAAAAAGTTGGTGACCCATACCGGATTCGAACCGATGTTAACGGCGTGAGAGGCCGCTGTCTTAACCACTTGACCAATGGGCCATTGGTGCACCTTCAGGGACTCGAACCCGGGACCCACTGATTAAGAGTCAGTTGCTCTACCAACT
>JAZOAD010000042.1:0-4085 GCA_045595225.1 Faecousia sp. | reverse complement strand
GCCCACAACCCGTTGGCCCACAGAACGTCATGACTCCGATCCGACTTGGCGGCATTTTGTTAGAGGGGGGGCAGAGGAAAGAAAGAAAATTTTATTTCCTTTTTTAGGGATTTTGTGTATAATAACGTTATACCAAAATTTAGGAGGGCCTTACTATGAGCAGACCCCGCAATGTAATTGATGATCCGAAGCTTGCTGAACGGGTGGCGAAGCTGGAGAAACGGGATCACCGGGTGGAGCATATTTTCCGCCGTGTGTTACATGTAATCGAGCGCATCATTGCCACACTGACGATTTGCGTCATGGTGGCGGCACTGGCTTTGGAAATTTATGATATGGTTACCACCAAAGGCTATTTGAACGATATCAGCCACTACCTGCATAATGTACTTACCATCGTGGTGGGTCTGGAGTTTGTGCGTATGCTCATTGATACCACCCCTGCCAGCATTCTGGAGGTGCTTACCGTGGCTATCACCCGGCACGTGGTGCTGAGCCACGACGATCCCTGGAGCATCGTCGCCTGCATTGCCTGCATTGCAGGTCTTTTCGCCATCCGCCGCTTCCTGGTCCGCCGCAGCGAACTGAAGGAAGAAATGGTGGAAATGGAATAAGCCTATACATAGAGCGAGCCACAGCCGCGCCAACAGGTACGGCTGTGGCTTTTTATATGCCAGCATCTTCAAATTCGTATTTAGCGGGCTGTCCCATTAAGATGTCGTAGGGGCGAACTGTGTTCGCCCGTCGTTGTGTACCAATGTGTTTTAGAGCGGGCGAACACAGATAGCCCCTACGGTGTTGATCAATAGACAGCACGATAAACAGGAATTTGCCGCTGTCGGGGTGACAGCGGCAACGCTTTTCGGTTTTATTGTGCAGGGTCTTCCGTAATTTGGGACGGGGTGATCCGCAGGGGATTCTTCAATGTATTGTTGACTGCCTCCAGAATGACCGCCATTTCTCCCTCAGTCAGGGTGAGATCCTGGGTTTTGTCCTGGGTGGATTTCAAGAACGCCTTGGGAATGGCATCCACCTTGATCTCTTCCAGCTGTTTCACACCGAAGAGCACACAGTACCACACATAGGATACCATCAAACGGCCCACATCGGTCAAATGGGTGTAATCCCGCTTGATGCCCTTCTGACCCAGATAGCTGGTAATGGCATTTTCCACCGCCGTACAGGTCGCCACCACATACACATAGGTGGGATCAGACATAATATAGCGCTCCAGACGGTCTGTACGCTCATTGAGCATCAGAGAACGGTCGTAGTTATACTTGGCAGCAGCGGTCGCATAGCCATTGGGAGTATGGGGATAAGTAGCGATGAGATCCGGGTCGGTGCTGATGACGCCAATGGCGTGCCAGCCGAAGATCGCCCGGGGATTAAGCTTATGCTCGTTTACATAATTTTTTATGATCTCGATGTTGCCATTGGTAAAGGCAGAGTCGTCCATACTCTCGCCGCCGCTGGCCTGCAGAAAAATTATATCCCAGGCGTCATACTTCACCGCAGTTTCCATCGTGACACCCTTCAGGATAACAGGGGGACGATCGGAGGTTTTGGTGCTGCTGAGGTACAGGTAATAGGCAGGGTTGTTCTCGGTAAGGAACTGCACATGGCGGCTGAGCTTACAGCCGGAATAGTATAGTGTACCGATGACGATCTCCTCATAGTCGCCAATGCCCTCAGTTGCCAAAACAAGGTTGAGCATATGACCGGAGTCAACAGACGAGGAGCTGCCAATGGTAAGAATTTTTAATGTTTTAGGTGTTTGCATAGGGTATCCTCCTCTTATTTGCCAGGGTCTTCCGTAATTTGGGACGGGGTGATCCGCAGGGGATTCTTCAGGGTATTGTTGACCGCCTCCAGAATGACCGCCTTTTCTCCCTCAGTCAGGGTGAGATCCTGGGACTTGTCCTGAGTAGATTTCAAGAACGCCTTGGGAATAACATCCACCTTGATCTCTTCCAGCTGTTCCACACCGAAGAGCTCGCAGTACCACACATAGGATGCGATCAAACGGCCCACATCGGTCAAATGGGTGTAATCCCGCTTGATGCCCTTCTGCCCCAGATAACTGGTAATGGCATTTTCCACCGCCGTACAGCTTGCCACCACATACACATAAGTGGGATCAGACATAATATAGCGCTCCAGTCGGTCTGTACGCTCGTTGAGCATCAGCTCCCGGTCGTAGTTATACTTGGCGGCACTGGTCTCGTAGCCATTGGGAGAATAGGGATACATCGCGATCAGGTCCGGATCGGTACTGCTTACACCGATGGCGTGCCAGCCGAAGATGGCCAGGGGGTTGAGCTTATGCTCGTTTACATAATTCTTGATGGTCTCAATGTTGCCATTGGTAAAGGCGGAGTCTTCCATACTCTCACCGCCACTGGCCTGCAGGAAAATGACATCCCAATAATCAAACCGCAGGGACATTTCCATCGTCACATCATCCATAATTTGTGGAGGCTTCTCGGGGGTCAGGGAGCTGCTGATATACAGATTGTACACAGGGCTGTTCTGGGTCAGGAACTGCACGTGCTCATACAGCTTACAGCCGGAATAATAAAGCGTGCCAATAATTACCTCTTCATAGTCACCAATGCCCTCAGCAGCGGCAACCAGGTTGATCATATGGTTGGAGTCCACGGAAGAGGAGCTTCCCAGGGTCAGGATCTTCAGGACCTTTGCCTCCTCTGCAGGCTCTGTGGGTACAGGCTCTGTTGCAGGTGCTTCTTCTCCGCCGCAGGCAGAAAATACACTCAGGCACAAAAGGCAGGCTAAGAACAGACATAACAGTTTTTTCATCATAATTCATTCTCCTTTACTGCTCAGCAGGTGGGGTCGTGTACTGGGACTGGGTCATCTGCAGGGGATTTGCCAGAGCATTATTGATGGACTCCAGCATAACCGCCTTCTCTGCCTGCGTAAGAACTCTGTCCTGGGTCTTATCCTCGGTGGATTTCAAAAATGCCTTGGGAATGGCATCCAGCTTGATCTCCTCCAGCTTCTCGATCCCCATCAGCTTGCAGTACCACACATAGGAGGTCATAGCACGGGCCATATCTGTGGCGTGACCGTAATCCCGGTGAATATCCTTTTCCTCCATATAACTGGACCAGGCGTTTTGCATTGCCGTTCCGGTGGGGATCAGGAATTGGAAGGTCTCATCGGTGACGATACACTCTGCGGCACTGCTTACCACAGCATTGTAATAGGTCTCCCGGCTGTTGCCGTATTTAAGATAGTTTTCCTTATGGACATTAGGCTCATAAGGATACATATCCAGCAGCTCTTCACTTTCGGGTGTTACCCAAGTCATATGCCACGCAAAAATGGCGTTGGGGTTGTGCTTATGCTCATTTACATAGCTTTGGATGGTTTGGATATTGCCATTTTTCAGGTTGGCAGGTACGGAATTCTCTCCGCTGCCACCGTGCATAACGATGATGTCCCAATACTCAAATTTAAGAGCATCTAGCATAGTTACATTGTCCATCGCCTCAGGAGGACTGTCAGGGGTCTTTGTGCTGCTTAAGTACAGACGGTATTCCGGCAGGTTCCCCCGCAAAAAATTCACATGCTGTGACAGCCTGCAGCCGGAATAATAAAGCGTGCCGATGAAGATCTCCTCATAGTCTCCAATGCCTTCAGTGGCAGCCACCAGATTGATCATATGGTTGGAGTCCACCGACAGGGAGTGACCCAATGTCAGCACCTTCAGGACCTTTGCCTCGGTCTCCGGCTCAGTAGGTGCGGGAGGCTCCGTTGCAGGAGCTTCCTTTTCACCGCAGCCGGAAAGAGCACCCACCATCAGCAGCAAAGCCAGGGATATGCACAGAATTTTCTTAATCAGCTTTCTCACAAGAATTCCCTCCTTACTTTCAATACTTCCATTATAACAGGTTTTCTCCGATTTCGCAATCCTATTTCAAATTCAGATTTGTCGCGCTGTAGGGAATGCATATATGCATTCCGCATTGCCGCAGGCAATGGTGATTTGCTACGCAAATCACGCGGAACGGATAAATCCGTTCCCTACGCGACGGAGCGATAAATTCGTATTTATCTTC
>JAZOAD010000041.1:0-21970 GCA_045595225.1 Faecousia sp. | reverse complement strand
AGAAACTGGACATGGCGATCGTAGACTCCTCTGACCGAGATCGCAGCCTACATTTCCGCAAGTTGTATGAGAGAGATTTCTTCGTTGCCGTTCCTCTGGCTCACCCGCTTGCCGACCGGGATTTTATCAATCCCAAGGATGTGGTTGGAGAACCGCAGGTTGTATTTAATTATGATGTAGGCCGCAGTTTCAAGGAGTGGACCACCGGTGCTCCTACGGATGAAGCGGTGGTTTGCACCGTAGACACAGCACGCGCGGCATTGGATCTTGTGGACAACGGCATGGGCATTGCGTTCATTCCCAACGAGTGCGTTGAAAACCGGCCCGGCATTCGGTTTATCCCCCTGCGCAACTGGCACCAGGCATTGTATATGTGTATTCTCTATGACAAATGGTTAGATCAGCCCGTTTGGGATTTCGTCGAAATCGTTGTCAAAGCATTCCGCAAGAAAAATCAGGAAACAGTAATGATCAAATGAGCGACAAGGCCAGCGATACTTAGAACTTGTTCTCGCGTTATACAGAAAGGGTCGAATTATGGATGAAGAAAAGTTGAGGAATCTCGTGTATCAGTTTTGGGCTGCGGTAATCAAAGCAAGGAAAATATGTTCAACCGAAAATTGGGGGACACTCGTGTTTGCGATACCGGCTCCACCATCTGGCGGGGCGAATTCTCTTACATCCGCAGCGTCAAATGGTGCAACTTTATTAAGAATACGGAATCCTACATCGACGCCTCGTATAAGCGCCAAAAGGATATCGATAACTATGATATCCATATCAATCTTACGAGAAGTGGCAGGACAAGACCCTGGCCTACTATGCGTCCAGCGCATTGACGGTCAAAGAATTTGAGGAACTGGATCACGAAGCGGAACAAGAAAGACTCAAGACATGCAAAGACAACAATAGCGGCAAGTCCGTTTAACGATACAAAATGGCCCAGAGAGCAACAAACGCTCTCTGAGCCATTTCTATATTTAGGCATAAGAGTAAGCCGCCACATGGAACAAACGCTCCTTGTGGCGGCTTTAACTTGCTATATCTGCACCGGAATATAGCAGAAAACAAATTGCTCAAGAATCAGACCTTACGTTCCTTTTTCTTGTTTCGATTCATTTCATTCATCGGAATAGAAAAGAAAGAATATTAGTTAGTAATTCTTTATATTAGCATTTCTTTTATCTATATTTATTTGTGCGGGAGTTTCCAGACGTGGTTTTACCATATATGGCAAAACCAGATACGGAAAAGCCGTATGTGGTGATTAGTCCAATGGCTTGTATTCGGTTACGGTTTTCAGATAAGCTTCGGGATCGCCGTTCAGTATCAGTTCAGCATACGCTATTGGGTCATTGTAGATCAGATAGTCCAGTTCCGACCGCTGATACATATTGTCGGCAATCTCATTCTCTACAGCAATGGTATCAATGGTAATCATGCTACCGTCGCTGAATTGCAGTTCTACGCACACGGTATCGAAGTTAAATTCGCAACTAATAAGTTTTCTCATAATCAAATCCTCCATAATCAAGATTGTTTCTTTTTTCTTGGTCCTCTTGGCTTGGAGTTCGGACGTTTGATTATGCCGTTTTTGAAGTGAGTGTCCTCAAACTTCTCGAAATAAACAAATAATCCGAACCCGTCTCCCACAGGGAAGATCTGGTTCGGATTATATTGCTTTGGTGCCGGTGGCCGGACTCGAACCGGCACGCTGTCGCCAGCGGTGGATTTTGAGTCCACTACGTCTACCATTCCATCACACCGGCAGGACGCTCCGTCAGTATACTACAGATCCGAAAAAAATGCAAGAAGAATTTTCTTCTTGTCTGCAAATTGTTTACATTTTATCTTTACTTTTTTTGCTCAATTTAGTATAATGTGGGCGAATTTAGTTTTAGGAGATTATCACATCTATGAAAAAGCCTTTATATTGGATTTTGATTGCCGTTTTTGGCATTATTTTCCTGGTCAGCGGCGTGATCGTAGTGCGCTATCTGGTGGAATCCTATGAGAATAAGCAGATGCAGGGCGAGCTGATGGACCAGCACAATACCTCCGGCATTTCCCGGCCCACGCCCACTACCGGCTCCACCGGCTCCACGAACTCCACCAGCCAGACCACCGCGCCCACCCAGTCCGAAACGACGCAACCCTCTTCCTCTGATACCACCGGCACCACCGCGCCTACGGAAACCACGGTCCCCACGCCCACAGAGCCCCAGATTTTGGAGGAGCTGCAGGCGCTCTATGAGCAGAATCCCTACCTGGTGGGCTGGATTACGATTCCCGGCAGCGAGAACCCCAATCAGAACAATAACGGTGTCAACTATCCTGTTTTGCAGACCCCTAACACATTGGAGTGGCAGAACTACTATCTCTACCGCGATTTTTACGGAGAGGATGACAGCCACGGCTCCATTTATGTCCGGGAAGCCTGCGATGTGTTCGAGCCCAGCGACAATGTGGTGATCTATGGCCATAATATGGCCGACGGCACCATGTTCGGCCAGGTGGTCAACTACCGCTTTGAGAGCTATTATCAGGACCACAAGTATATTTATTTTGACACCCTCTACGAGCGTCATACATACGAGATCATCGCTGTGTTCCTCACCTCCGGCACCACCGGTGTTGGCTATACTTACCACTCCCGGAATAATTTCAGTTCCGAGGAAGATTTCAACGAATTTATCCGCTCCATCAAGGGCGGCGACTCCAGAGTGAAGCTCTACTACAACATTGACGCCACCGCCCAGTACGGCGACAAGCTGATCACCCTTTCCACCTGCTGGAAGGAGATCGACAATGGCCGCCTGGTGGTCGTAGCCAAGCGCGTTACCTAATATTGCTTCCTACCTCCCCGGCTCATCCGAGCCGGGGATTTTTGCGCTTTACAAAAGCGTCCACCAGCGCAGCCGCTGGCTATCGGCAATGGCTTCGGCCAGGGCTGCCAAATGAGCGCACAGGGCAGGGAAGTGGTCGGCATCTTCCTGCAGAGCATATCGTTCCAGCTGGGCAAACAGACCGTCGATTTCGTCCATGGGCTCGTGGTCGGAAAAAGCGGCGGTAAAATGCCGGTAGTGTTCCCAGCGGTCCCGGGCCTGCCGGAAGAAGTCGGTGGCCCTCTCCCAATCGCCGGTAAGGGAGGCGCTGCCCGCGGTTTCCAGCAACCGGGCGGTGGAATTGTGGACTTTGCCGAATAGCAGAGCCACCCCGATCCCCATACCCAACAGCAGGGAAAGCACGGTAATTCCGATGATCAATCGCTTCATGGGCGCCCCTCCTTCCGGATGAATACCGTCTTGTCCCCCTTTTCCAGGGTCAGCAGCCAGGTGTCGGCAATGGCGGCGCGGTGGGATCGCAGAACCCGGTCTACCCAGCTTCGGTCTTTTCCCACAAGCGCCAGATTTTCCTTCATCAGCACGCCGTCATCAATAATGGTCACCGGAAGATACCGGGATTTTACTTCAATACCGGCGTCCCGGGCGGTGGCGGGCAGGTCTTTGGGATAGGGGAATACGGACAGATTTCCGTCCGTTTCCAAAATGGCGTACTGCACCTGTTGGATATCCAGAATATCCTTCAGCCGCAGATGGCCGGTCAGCTCGTCCAGGGTAATACTGGCGCGGCGCAGATTATTTTGCAGAACTTTGCCGTTTTCGATCAGGATCACGGGCTTGCCGCAGAGTAGTCGCCGCAGCCGGATGCTCTTCAGGGACAAAAAAGAAAGCACCAGCTCTACGCCCAGCACCGTCAGGATGGGCACCAGGCCGGAAAGCAGGGGGATGCCGCTGTTTTGCATGGGCACAGCGGCAAGGTTCGCTGCCAGCATGGTCACAACAAATTCCGACGGCTCCATCTGGCCGATCTGCCGCTTGCCCATCATGCGGATCACGAAAATCAAAACCAGGTACAGCACCGCTGTGCGGATGTAGGATAAAAGCATGTTACCACCTCTTGCCCTAGTTTTCTCCGGAAAACGAAAAAAATGCAAAATCCGCAGCGACTGCGGATTTTGCATTTAGAAAAGAGAAGAGGAAAAATGAAAAAGATGAATTTTGCAACTTAGTACCTTTATCATAATAGAGAAATGTGAAGAAAGAAAGGGGACAAATATTAAGAAAATATAAAGCTGGAAATAAGTTTTTGCGCGTAGGAGTTTGTGCTTTTTTATTTGAAAATATCAACTTTTATTGAAATATAAGCAAGTTACGGTTAAAATCAGAGGAAACTGTAGGAAAAACGAGACTCAGCGGTTGACCGGGAAATGAATTTATGCTATATTTTTTATATCGGTTTGTAACAATCGCAAATCTGAAATATGCAAGAAAGAGGAATTCCCATGGATGAAATGAAAGCCCAGTACAAGCAAGCAAAGAAAGCCTATAAGAAGACAAAACGCAAGTATATCGGTCTTTGGAAGACCCTGGCCATTATTTTGGCAGTACTTACCGTCATTATGAGCGTTGCCAGCGTGGTGGTTGGCATGTTTGACAATACTGTATCCCTGCTGATCGCAGGCAACAGCTTCTGGGAGCTGGAAAACAGGGACGCCAACGCAATTTACTACCCCGGTATGGGCGTATCCCAGGAAGAAAGACTTGCGGCAGGCTCTCTGCTGTGCTATGAAGTGGAAGCAGAAGGCGCTGCGCTTCTGCTGAACAATGGCGCGCTGCCTCTGGCTGCCGGCGCGAAGGTTTCCACTCTTTCCGTCAATTCCGTTGACCTGACCTACGGTGGTACCGGTTCCGGTAATGTGGACGCCTCCAAGGCAGATGATCTGAAGGCAGCGCTGGAAAAGAGCGGCTTTGAAGTCAACGCCACTCTGTGGGATTGGTACAGCAGCGAAGAAGCCGCGGCGCTGAAGGATGCTGCTGCGGAAGGCGGCACCGGTGGCGAGAATGCTACCCTGGGCGGCCAGGCTCCCATTTCTGAAATCGACCCTGCCAACTATCCTGAAAATGTTAAGGACTCCATCGCTTCTTACGGCGATGCCGTGATCATCACCTTCTCCCGTGTCGGCGGCGAGGGCTATGACTGCGCTTTCCCCGGCTATGTGGACGGCGACGGCAATGTTACCGAGTTCAACTACCTTGCGCTGAACGATAACGAGAGAGCCCTGATGGCTTATGCCGATGGCCTGAAGAAGGAAGGCAAGATCTCCAGCATCATCGTTTTGATCAACACCTCCAACGCGCTGCAGGTGGATTTCCTGAACGATTACGATGTGGATGCCTGCCTGTGGGTCGGCGGCCTGGGCATCAGCGGCACCAACGCTGTTACCGACATTCTGGCCGGCAAGGTCAATCCCTCCGGCAGCCTGGTGGATACCTACTGCTATGATAACCTGTCCTCTCCCGCCATGCAGAATTACCTGGCGCTTACTTATGCCAATTATGACGGCCAGGTTCCCAGCCAGGCAGCTTCCTACATGGTATACCAGGAAGGCATCTATGTAGGTTACAAGTACTATGAAACCAGATACTTTGACGCGGTTATGGGCCAGGGCAATGCCGGCAACTACGCCACTCAGTATGGCAAGGAAGTGGCCTTCACCTTCGGCTACGGTCTGTCCTACACCACCTTCGAGTATAGCAACATGACCGTTGAGACCGGTGTGAACGAAAACGGCGAAAAGTGCTACAATGTTACCCTGACCGTTACCAACACCGGCGATATGGAAGGCAAGGAGACCGTTCAGGTCTATCTCTCCTCTCCCTACACCCAGTATGACATCGACAACAAGGTTGAAAAGGCCGCTGTGCAGCTGGTAGGCTTCGGCAAGACCGCGAAGCTGGCTCCCGGCGCCTCCGAAGTGATCACCATCCAGGTTGACGAGCGTGATCTGGCTTCCTACGATGCTTACGGCGCCAAGACCTATATCCTGGATGAAGGCACCTACTACCTGACCGCCGCTACCGATGCCCACGATGCTGTCAATAATGTGCTGGCTGCCCATGGCAAGACCACCGCTGACGGCATGGACGCAGAGGGCAAGGCCGACCTGGTTTACAGCTGGGATATGGCCTTTGACAGCGAAACCTACTCCAAGTCCCTGAACGGCACCGAGATCACCAACCAGCTGGATGACTCCGATCCCAACCTGTACTACGGTGAAGATGTGGTCACCTTCCTGTCCAGAAATGACTGGAGCGGCACCTGGCGTGAGAACATTGAGCTTTCCATCATTGAAAAGATGGTCTCCGAGCTGGCCGTTGACCGCTGGACCGGCATCGGCAGAGATTTCTATGATTATCCCGCTGAGTGGGAAAATATGCCCATTCTGGACGCTAAGAACGGCTTGACCCTCTATGATATGTTCGAAATGGACGAGGACCAGGACGGCATCAAGGCCGCTAAGGACTATGACGATCCCGCCTGGGCAGAGCTTCTCGAGAACCTGACCATGGAAGAGCTGATCTCCGTGGCCGACTGCTTCCACTGGCGTCATCCCGTTCCCTCCGTCAACGCCCCCGGCTCCCGTGATGAGAACGGCCCCCAGGGTCTGACCGTTTCCCTCTTCGGCGGCGGTCTGGTCACCATGGAAGGCGAATCCGCAGAGGCTACCGCTTTCACCTCTGAGGACGTGATGACCGCTACCTTCAACACCGAGCTGATGTACAGAGTTGGCCAGATGATCGCCTATGACTGTCTGGATGCCAGCGTTTCCTGCCTCTATGGCCCCGGCGCCAACACCCACCGCACTCCCTACGGCGGCCGTAACTTCGAGTACTACTCCGAGGACGGCTTCCTGGCAGGCGAAATGGCCTATGCTGAGGTTTCCGCTCTGCTGGACCATGGCATTGATGTGGTGTTCAAGCACTTTGCTCTGAACGACTCCGAGCAGGACCGTATCGGCCAGGCTGCCTGGCTGACTGAGCAGGCTGCCCGTGAAGTTTACCTGAAGGCCTTCCAGAAGGCTCTGGAGGAGAATGACGGCCGCGGCGGCGTTATGACCGCCTATACCCGGTGGGGCACCACCTGGTCCGGCTTCAACCAGAACCTGATGACCGGCATCCTCCGCGGCGAGTGGGGCAACCAGGCTATGTATATCACCGATAATATTCTGACCGATTACTGTGATGCCTCTGCTGCCATTGTGGCAGGCGGTGTTACCTGCTTCGATGCTATGCTGACCTACGCCACCGATGACCTGAAGACGATCGTTGGCGGCAATGATCCCGATCCCGTCGTTGTCAACGCCCTGGTGGAGGCCATGCATCATAATCTGTATACCATCATCAATTCCGCCGCCATGAACGGCGTTGGCCCCGATACTGTGGTCCATGCGGTCACTCCTCAGATCCTCAAGACCATCAATACCGCTGCCTGGATCTGCGGCATTCTGATGGCTGTATTCATCGGCCTGTGGATCTGGCGCGGCATCGCGCTGAAGAAGACCGGCGCCAAGGAACAGTTCCGCGCTGCCAAGCAGGCAAGAAAAGCTGCTAAGTAAGCAATTCCCATAGACAAGAAACCAGGAAATGCCCATTTACTGGGCATTTCCTGGTACCCTTTCCCGGAAAGGAGCGCCCTTATGCGCCAAATTTTACTGTTAAACAAAGATTGGACCTTCCGCTATCATGACGGAAGCGTGACCCAATTGGATATTCCTCATACCTGGAACAATTTAGACGGCCAGGATGGCGGCAATGATTACTACCGCGGCACCTGTGTCTACGAAAAGACTTTCCCCAAACCGCAATTTGCGGAAAATCAGCGGGTGTACCTGCAATTTAACGGCGTCAACGCGTCGGCCAAGGTGATCCTCAACGGCGCGACCGTCATGACCCATGACGGCGGCTACTCTACCTTCCGCTGCGATGTGACCGACCGTTTGAAAGACGATAACCACCTGACCGTGGAAGTGGATAACTCCGTCAATGACCGGGTCTATCCCCAGAAAGCGGACTTTACCTTCTACGGCGGTATCTATAGAGATGTATCGCTGATCGTTGTTAATCAGCACCATTTTGATCTGGATTATTTCGGCGGCACCGGCCTGGCTGTGAATCCGGAAGTGAAGGGCGAGGATGCCGCTGTGTGGGTCCGGACCTGGCACAACGCCCCCCAGGGCCAGGTTCGCATTGAACTGAAGGACAGGGAAGGCAATGTGGTGGGCCGTGGCGGCGACACGGATGAAACCATCGTCATCTCCAAGGCCCATTTGTGGAATGGCCTGGAAGACCCCTACCTTTACACCTGCGAGGCGACATTGCTGGTGAATGAGGAAGCGGTGGACTTTGTATCCTGCCGCTTTGGCGTCCGGTCCTTCCGGGTGGATTCCAATAAGGGCTTCTTCCTCAATGGCAAGCCCTATCCTCTCCGTGGCGTCTGCCGCCACCAGGATTGGCGCGGCATCGGCAACGCGCTGCATAAGGAGCATCACGATACCGATATGGCCATGATCCGGGAGATCGGCGCCAATACCATCCGCCTAGCCCATTATCAGCACGATCAGTATTTCTATGACCTGTGCGACGAATACGGTATGATCGTCTGGGCGGAGATCCCTTACATCTCCGAGCATATGGTAAACGGCCGTGAGAATACCATCAGCCAGATGAAGGAACTGATCGTGCAGAATTATAATCATCCTTCTATCTGCGTTTGGGGCGTTTCCAACGAGATCACCATCTCTACCAAAAACAACAAGGATATGCTGGACAACCACCGGGTGCTGAATGACCTGTGCCACGAGATGGATCCCAGCCGTCCCACCACTTTGGCTTGCTACGCTGTCTGCGGCCCCTTCAATCCGGTGGCCCATATCACCGATATCGTGTCCTGGAACCTGTATCTGGGCTGGTATACTCCCTTTATGTGGCTCAATAAGGTATGGGTGGATTTCTTCCATTGGCGCTATCCCAACCGCTGCCTGGGCTATTCCGAGTATGGCTGCGAGGCCATGACCAATCTCCACTCCGCCCATCCCTACCGTGGCGACCAGACGGAAGAGTACCAGTGTAAGTATAACGAGTACATGCTGAAATTCTTTGAGGAGCGGCCCTTTATGTGGGCTACCCACCTGTGGAATATGTTCGATTTTGCTGCCGATGCCCGCAATCAGGGCGGCGAGCCGGGCATGAACCATAAGGGCCTGGTGACTTTCGACCGGAAGATCAAAAAGGACAGCTTCTACATCTACAAGGCCTACTGGGTCAAGGAGCCCTTCGTCCACATCTGCGGCAAGCGGTTTGTGGACCGGATCGGCGCCAATACGGAAGTGAAGGTCTATTCCAACTGCGACAGCGTGACCCTGTTTGTCAACGGCAAGGAATTCGCCACCAAGACCGGCAGCAAGGTCTTTTCCTTCAAGGTACCTATGCTGCAGGATCTGCATTTGGAGGCAGTCAGCGGAACTTGCCGGGATACTGCCTTTGTCCATAAGGCCCTGGCTCCCAATCTTTCCTACAAGCTGGGTAAAGACGGCGGCAACGGCGGCAACTGGACTTAAGTGAGGAGAATCATTATGAGCGAGAATAATAGCGTTAACCGCGCGAAATTTTATCAGCTGGCCCTGTTCCCCATGAACAACGGCGCCACCAATGTTTACTTTGTGCTGATCCTTTCCTATATTGCCACCTTCGGCAATAAGGTTTTGGGCCTTTCCATGGTGTTTGCTTCCTTTATGGTCACCGGCATGCGTGTCTTTGATGCCATTACCGACCCCATTATCGGCGCCATCATGGACAAGACCGACGGCAAATTCGGCAAATTCCGCCCCTTCATGGTGCTGGGCAATATCGTCATGGCTGTTTCGGTCATTGCGTTGTATATGCTGACACCCCTGGTACCCGCCAATATGGAGTGGCTGCGCTACACCCTGTTTATCCTTCTCTACGCGGTTTGGGTCATTGGCTACACCTTCCAGACCTCTGTTACCCGCAGCGCCCAGCCCGTGCTGACCAACGATCCCAAGCAGCGCCCCCTGTTTACGGTGTTTAATACCATTGCTTCCCTGGTGGGCATGGGCGCCATGCAGTTTGTTGGTCCCATTATTGCCGGCGACAGTGTTGCCGGTGACTACAATGCCACCTGGTTTAATATTATGACCCCCGTGGGCGTTGTGATCTCCATTGCGCTGACCGTTTTGGCGGTTATCGGCATTTGGGAAAAGGACCAGACCAAGTATTTCGGCCTGGGCGGCAAGCAGGAGCAGGTGAAGGTTTCCGAGTATGTCAGCATCGTTAAGGGCAATAAGCCCCTGCAGCGGCTGATGGTTGCCGGAGGCGGCTGCAAGCTGGCGCTGTCCATCGCCACCAATGTTACCGTGTTGTGCATGCTCTATGGCTGCATGACCCAGTTCGGCACTACGGTCAATGAAGCCGGCCAGGTGGTGGGCCGGAACCGCTACGACAGCCTGTATCTGATCATGATGGTCATGGGCTATGTGTTCTCTGCCCCCTTCTTCCTGCTGACGGTCCGTACCTCTCAGAAGCATGGCCAGAAGCGCAGCCTCATGACCTATGTGGCGGTGGCCTTTATCTGCTACATCGGTGTGCTGATTATGCTGCTGCTGTGGAAGCTGGGCGATCCCGCCTGGAATCTCAGCGTGTTTGAAGGCGCGCTGTTCGGTTCCGACTTCAAGCTGACCATCAACCTTTACACCATCCTCTTTACCCTGTTCTTCGGCGTGGGCTATGGCGCTTACTACGCAACCGCGGATATGCCCATCCCCATGGTGGCGGATTGCGCCGACTATGAAACCTACCGCTCCGGCAAGTTCATCCCCGGTATTATGGGCACGCTGTTCTCCCTGGTGGATAAGCTGGTGTCCAGCCTGTCCGCTACTGTGGTTTCCGTGGCGCTGCTGTTCATCGGCGTGGAAGATCTGCCCACCAAGGCAACCCCCTATGTGGAGGGTATGAACTGGGTGGTCATCGCCCTGTTCTGCCTGGTGCCCATGGCTGCCTGGGCATTGACCCTGCTGGCCATGAAGAGCTACGAGCTGGACGGCAAGCGGATCAAGACCATCCAGGCTGTCAACGCCGCCCGCAAGCAGGCCATCGCCAACGGCATGTCCACGGAAGAGGCCCTTGCCACCATCACCGACGAAACCGTAGCATAAATCTCCTTGCGCCTGTGATTAAGTCACAGAAAACCGCAAAAATAGTGGTATACTAAAGAAAAACAAGGAGGAAACGACTATGTCCGTGATCCATATTACCAAAGAAAATTTTGAGGCTGAAGTGCTGCAAAGCCAGGTTCCCGTCCTGCTGGACTTTTGGGCGCCCTGGTGCGGCCCTTGCCGTATGGTGGGCCCCATCGTCGAGGAGATCGCCGCTGAGCGTTCCGATGTAAAGGTGGGCAAGATCGATGTGGACGAGCAGCGCGAGCTGGCGATGCAATTCCAGATCCAGAGCATCCCCACCCTGATGGTATTCAAAAACGGCGAAATGACCCAGCGGGTCGTTGGCGCCAGACCTAAGGAACAGCTCCTGGAGCTGCTGTAACAAGCAAGACACCCACCGCTGCGGCGGTGGGTGTGTTTTTTATGCGTCCTGCAGAGCCTGCAGGCGTTTTTCGTCGGTAATTTCAATGGCGCCCCGGGTCAGACGCACCATGCCCTCGCTTTGAAAGTAGCGCAGCATCCGGGTGACCACCTCCCGGGCGGTGCCCATGTGGTTGGCGATTCGCTCGTGGGTGATCTTGAGGCTGAGGGATTCCTCGATATTCCGCTCCTCCAGCAAAAAGGCGGCCAGCCGCTTATCAAAGCTTTTCCACATGATCTGTTCCATGAGCCACATCAGCTCGGAAAAGTTGCTGCTGAGCAGATTTCGGGAGTAATTGGAAACTGCCAGGGATTCATCCACCAGGTTTTTAAACAGGCAGGCCGGGATGCTCCAGAACTGGGTGTCCTTTTCCGCCTCGATCATCACATTGAACTGCATATCCGGCATGACGCAGGAAGCGCTGAGCAGACTTACATCGTAGGCAAACAGCCGACTGATGGTAATTTCGCGCCCATCTTCCGACAAAACATAGGCCCGCAATTGGCCGGCTTTGACCATCACCAGCCCCAGACAGTCCGCGCTGGAATCGTGGATATGGGTTCCTTTTCTGACCGCGCGAAACTCGATCACATTGGCAACGGCCTGTTGCTGCCGGGGGCTGAGCTGATCCCAAACCGGGAAGTATTCGGAAAATTCCAAGGTCTGCACCTCCTTCCTGTAGCTAAGTATAAATCCATTTTATGCCGCTGTCAATTCCCAATTTCAGGCTGTTTTCCACAGGAAACCCCCTCCGGCGACGGAGGGGGTCGTGTATTCGGGCGCTTTAACCGTTGACGATTTTGTCGCTGAGGTTCAGAATTTTATCCGCGTATTTCTTTTTGCGGGAGCGGAGTATGCCCCGGTGGATGGGGCAGGTGGTCAGCGCCATGCCCAGACCCGCCAAGCCAATGATAATGCCGGGAATCATGGCATCTGCCAAGCCGATCATAGCGCCGATATCGGTCATCACCAGGCTCATGCCGCTGCCCATGATCACGGCGCTGACGGAGCCGTAGAGGTAAGCGAATACGCTGGCGGGGCGCCTTACCTTCCGGTCCAGTTTCTTCAGCGCTTCCAGTTCCGTTTCCGCTTGGGGCATATACTTTTTGCGGATATCCAGCGCCTCCTGATTTTCCTTGGGGCTGTAGGCGCAGGTAAATGTGGGTTCGTTATGCATGGGCTTATTCCTCCTTTTGATTGCCGATCAGTCTGGCTTTGGCCTTTTCCGTGGTTTCGCCTTCCTTGGCAAACATCACATCCACACACTTGTCGACGACTTTGTTAAAGCCCTCCACAACGCCATCCTCAATCTTCTGATAGCCGCTGACAACGCCGTTTTCGATCTTCTTGTAACCGTCCACAACCTTCCCGGCGATTTTTTCATTTGCTGTTACGAACTTAGACATGGTATTGATCTCCTTTGTTTTTGATGTATGGCCCTATTTTATCCCCGGCTGTTTTCCGAAGAGTTGCCGAAATGTTTGTAAAATATTAATTTGAAAAAGCCTGTCCGGTCAAAAAATCTGCCCACCGGGTGGCCGATGCGCGCAAAAAGTGTTGACAAAGCTGTCTATAAGTGGTAGACTAATGTTGTCTACCACTTATAGACAAAAATCTGGGAGGTAAAGAATATGAAGCTGGGTACAATGGAATCCCGCTTTGCGGATATTGTATGGAGTCACGCGCCCCTGACCACTACGCAGCTGATCGCGCTGTGTGCCGAAGCGCTGGAATGGAAGCGCACTACTACCTATACCGTGCTGAAGAAATTTTGCCAGAGGGGCATTTTTCGCATGGAGGATGGCGTGGTAACGGTGGTGCTTCCCCGGCAGGATTTTTACGCCCATCAGAGCGAGGAATTTGTGGACACGGTGTTTGACGGCTCCTTGCCGGCATTTTTGGTTGCCTTCACCCGGAGAAAGAAGCTGACCGACGAGGAAATAGCGCAGCTTCAGCGGCTGATCGATGAAAACAGGGGGTGAAAGCTGTGTGGTATGAGACCCTTCTTCCCAAAATCCTTAATATGAGCCTGACCGGCGGCATTGTGATCGCACTGCTTTTGCCGGTTCAGCTGATTTTGAAAAAATCGCCCCGGATCCTTTCCTATGTGCTTTGGGGCGTGGCTCTGTTCCGGCTGCTGTGCCCGGTCAGCTTTTCGGCGGAATTTTCTGCCCTGAATTTCTTGGATGTTCCGGTTACAGAGGAACACACCATCGAGTACATTCCCACCCATATTGTATCGGAGGCCTTCCCACAGGTGGATTTTCTGCTGGATCCTGCCAGCGACGCGGTCAACAGCGCGCTGCCCCAGGGATGGGAGCAGGTGGACGAGAAGCCCCTGTCCAATTGGGCGCTGGGCGGCACTGTGATTTGGATCGCCGGTATGGCAATCGTTTTGATCAGCAGCCTGATTTCGCTTGGCAAGCTGCGAAAGCGGCTGGCGGATGCCCAATTACTGCGGGATAACATTTATATATCCGGGCATCTGGATACGCCCCTGGTGATGGGCGTATTCCGCCCCAGGATCTATTTGCCCGCCATGCTGACCCAAAATGAGCGGGACTATGTGCTGCTGCATGAGCAGTACCATATCAAGCGGCGGGATCATATCGTTAAGCTGTTTTCCTTTGCCGCGCTGTGCCTGCATTGGTTCAATCCCCTGGCGTGGATCGCCTTCCGCCTGGCAGACAGGGATATGGAAATGAGCTGCGATGAAGAGGTCATTAAACATATGACACAGGATATGCGCTGCGATTACTCCCAATCCCTACTGCGATTGGCCTCAGGTCGCCGGGGCGCCGCTGTGGGCCTGCTGTCCTTCTGCGAGGGCGACCCCAAAAGCCGTGTCAAAAATATACTCCGCTGGAAAAGCCCCCGGCTGCATACCTGGCTGATCTGCGGCGGCGCCTGCGTATTGGTATTTCTCAGCTTGCTTGCCGATCCGGTGATGGGAAAACAGTATCAGACGCCGGAGCCCTTCACCGGGCAGCTGCATCTTCAGCTTCCGGAAGGCTATGACTATATGCTGCTGGACGACCCCACCTTTGCGGGAGATGAGCGTAATATTATCATCCATTACGCGAATACCTCCTATCCGGTGAGCAGCGGCTGCGTGTCCCTGGATTTCTCTCCGGCGCCGGAAATGACCGCCTGGTACGATTTTGAGCAGCTGCGCAAGGACGGATCCAGTATTTCTTGTTTCAGTAAGCAGGAGGACGGAAGTTGGTGCGGCCTTCTCTACCGGGTGCCGGATTGGGGCACCATTGAGATCCGCGCCCACAATGCCAGCCATTGGGACGCTGTCGGCAGGGAATTTTTCTACAACATAGCGGATGTGATCACCGTGACAGAGCCCCAGCAACGCGCCTATGTGGATCTGGGCCAAACCCGGTATGTGACCGCCGCCACCGAAGAATTGGATCGCTACATTCTGTACACATTACAGGGAAATATTTGCGTATCGGTGTCCGGCGCGGAGAAAACCTGCGTCATATCCCTGCATGAACGGTATACCGATAGGCTGGTGGACTCTTTCTGTGTCAGCCAGCAGGACTATTGGCGGTTTGAAGGCCTGTCCGGCTTGAAAGAATATTATTTGACCGTCAGTGGCGGTGATGCCGCTGAGATCACCATTTTTAGCGAAGAACGAGAGAAAGGAGGCTGATGTTATGTATCCCATTCGACAATCAGCCCGGCAACCCCTGAAAACCCTGACAGGCATATTGATCGTCACGCTTGCTGTGGCGGTGCTGTGCGTATGCCTGGGTCAGGCGGTCACCGCCTGGAATATGGAGGAAAATTTGGACCGAATTTGTACTTCCTCGGCCCTGATCACAGAAAAATATCTGTACACCGGCTCTTACGACCCGCGCTACGGCATTTCTTATCACATTACTACGGATTTGCCGGATGATGTGGTGCAATGGATGTACGACATGGCCCAGCAGTACCCGGATATTGTGGAAGGGGTCAATCGGCCCGGCCTGGCGTCTGCCTACATTCCGGAGCTGACACCGGACAGCTACACCCGCTATTTTGTGGATATGTCCGGCAGCGAACCTATGGCATTCGCAGCCTTTGTAGAGGGCAGCACCTATGCCATGCTGGAGATCACTCTGGATGAATTTACTGCGGTTCCGTTTTATATGCCCGGTTTTAGCTCCAGCTTCGGCGACGATATAGGAGGGAGCAAGGCGTTCCGGGTAGAGCTGACCGGCACCATTGAGAGTGTCCTGGGTCTGCCGGCAGGCTACACCGATCCTACAGGCTACACCGCCCGTATGGAGATGGTTGCGACCGATGAAGCGGCGCTGGAGGCGCTGGAGCTGGAAGTGGGCCAGCGATATCTGGTCTATACCGCCGACTATCAGGACCTGGACTGGGAACTGCGGACGGATATCGCGCTGACCGGTCACGGCTTGGAAAATTCCGAAGGTACCAGCTACGGCAATCCTCAAATCGAGTATTTTTATCCGGAAAACTGGAAGCCCTTCCCGGATGGCTATGTGGAGGATATGGGCTGGCTCTCCGAGCCGGAGTATAATGTGGGTTGGTATGAGTACGAGCAGGTATACCCGGACGGAACCACCAGACTCCGCGGCGTGCATCTGACCAATCTGGACATGAAGAAATTCCGCTCTGTGCAGCTTGCCCCGGGCGACCCGGGCAATTTGTTATCCGATGCCGTGCCTACCCTTGTGAAGCTGGATACCACGGCGGAAGCCTTCCTTTCCGGCGCTGAGGGTCAGCTTTGGCAGGAATATTTACAGTATATGCAGGTTTATTTCCGGGCCTTTGCGGTGCTGGGCGTGGAGGATCTGATGGCCACCGGCGATTTCGCCCTGGAGGAAACCGCCATCACCGCCGGCCGAAATTTTACCGCGGAGGAGCTGGCCAGCGGCGCGAAGGTTTGCGTGATCTCGAAAGAGGTGGCCTCTCTCAGCGGCCTGGAAATCGGCGACAAGATCACCCTATATTATTACGATTGCGACCATAGCCACGCCTCCTGCGGCGATGTCGCCAATGGCCGCGGCACGGTCAGCCCCTCTCCCTGCGCCTACTGCCAAACTTCGGAAATGGACAGCGCTGGGGAGTCCTATGAAATCGTCGGCATCTATACCCGGGAGGTTCCCTGGGCAGGCCCCACTTCCCTGTATAATTTTACGGTAAATACGGTGTTTGTTCCCAAGGCTTCCGTTACCGCCGAAATGCAGGAGGGCGAGATCGGCCTGTTCCTGTCCCTGGTGATCCGAAACGGCGCGCTGGACGATTTTGAGGCGCTGGCTGCCCGGGACGGCCACGATGGCTTGTTCCTCACCAGCGACCAGGGCTATGAGGAGATCGTGAAAAATCTCCAGGATTATGCTACCATTGCCCGGCAGGCCGCGGCGGTAGGCGCGGCGGTCTACGGCGTTATCATGCTGCTGTATCTGCTGCTGTATCCCGGTATGCAGAGCAAAAATTTGAAAACCATGGGCTCCCTTGGCGCGGGCTTTGGCAGAAAGCTGGGCTTTATGATGGGCAGCAGCGCTGCTGTGCTGGGCGCCGGAACGGCGCTGGGCGGATTGCTGGGCGCGCTGCTGTGGGATAAGGTCACCGACACCCTGACCCAATCGGCCCGGGTATCGCTGCAGCTGGAGCTGGAGCCTGAAATTTTGGCAGCCATTGCCGGCGGTCAGCTTCTGCTGGCGGCGGTGGCGGTGCTGTTGCTGAGCCTGCCTATGTGCCGCCACAATCGGCTGCTGGAGCGGCAGAGCTTCTTCAAAAAGCTTTCTCAGAAATTCCGGCGCACACCCCGCACCGGCTGGGGCGTGGTGATCTTCGCCGCGGTGATCGCCCTGGTGCTCTGCGCTTTGCAGGCGGCCAATGAGGAGGAATACAGAAATTATGAGGTATCTGTCCGGGAGGCGCCGGTCACCGTCACCCTGGTGGACCCTGCGAACCAGGACCCCTACAATTTGAACGCCAGCGGCTTTATCATGGACCTTATGTATGACGAGCGTTATGCCCGCTTCACCCCCATGAAGTATCTGAAAGACTTCCAGTATATGACCAGCCTACAGATCGATACCGTCAACGGCTATTCTGCCGATGTGCAGGTGCTGAGCTTCGCTTCCGCGGAAAAACTGCCGGAAGGTGTGGAGGTGACCTGGTTTGAGGGCTACGATGACAGCCTGTTTGATTCGGATTCCATGTTCCTGCTGGTGCCGGAAACCATGCCGCTGCGGGATTGTTCCCAAAGTGCGGATGGCATCCAGGTGATGCTGTCGGCGAATGGCCGTACGCTTGCCGCTGTGACCGTAGCCGGTACTTACCGGGGCGGAAACGGCAGCTGGCTTTACAGCTCCGGGACGGGAATGCGGGCTTTCTGCGACAGGACCGGCATGACATACCTTGGTCAAATGGCTTTTACGCTGTCCATGTACCAAATGGAGTACGAAACCCTGATCGGTTTGACCTCTAAGGCTTTGCCGCCAAACTTAACCGCCCAGCGCAATTGCGTCATCACCTGGTATGAGGGATTTGACGCCACCTGCCTGGATTCGGAAGAAGAAATGTTCCTTTTGATGCCGGAAAAGCTGGAACTGGAGGATATTGACAAGACTGCCCCGGGAACTCAGGTGCGGCTGTATGAGGTATGCCAGGTTTTTGGCGGATATATCAATGGTCAGCCGCAATTCAGAGAGATGGAATATGAATGTATTGCCACGGTGGCCGGTACCTACACCAACAGCATCGACAGCCCGGACATTTACTGCTCCTTTGAGCCGCTGCTGACCTGCGCCGCCAGAAGCGGCCAGACGGCTTCGCTGAACTATGTCAGCGCCACCATGCTCGACAATACCCAGCAGGCCGAGCTGCGGGAAATGTGCAACGAATGGTTCAATAATCCGGAGGACCCGGAAATGATGCCCGCGTATTACCAGGGCTATACCCTTGTGATCAATAATGAAACCTTGGAAAATCTACGCACTACGCTGGAAAACAGCATCGCGGTCAACGAGATTTGCACTTTGCTGGTATTTGTGCTGTCCGCAGGAGCGGGATTCTTCCTGGGCTTCTTGATGATCCGCAGCCGCAAGCGGGAAATCATCCTCATGCGGACCCTGGGAAGGGCCAACTTCTCCATTTATCTCAGCTATGCCTTTGAGCAGATGCTGTGTATCCTGGCGGGCGCCGCTTTGGGTGGCCTGGCCTTCCAATGGCATCCCATAGAGCGGCTGGGCATCTTCGTTGGCATCTACTTCGTGGGCCTCTCCGCCGCCCTGATCCTGTTCCTCAACAGCAAGCTTCTGACCAATGTAAAGGAGGATGAATAAAACGGTGTCCGCCATAAATTGACTTTTGTCTTTGCGCGCGATATACTATGTGTAGCTTTTTAAAAGGAGGTGAGCGGCTATGAAACCCATCAAACAGCTTTTGCGCCAGCCTATGAAGACCCTGTCGGGCATTATTTTGGTGGCCTTAGCGGTGGCGATACTATGCGTCTGTGTAGGCCAGGCCGCTGTGGCAGCCAATATGGCAAACAGCTTGGATGATGTATGTACATCCTCTGCTCTTACCGGCTATCGCTATGTAAAAAATGAGAATAACCAGGTGCTGGGTCTTAGATTCCAGCGACCGGAAGCAGAAATGCAGTGGATCTATGATACCGCGGAATTGTATCCGGATATTGTGGAACGGATCAATAGGCCCGGCATGGCTTCGGCCTATATCCCGGAACTAATTGCGGATAATCACACCGGCTCTTTCCAGGAGATGCAGGTTGAGTCGTCCGAACGTGTTCTCTGGGGAATGAGCTTCGACACAAGCCACACCAATTATAGCCAGATCATGGCCCAGATCACATTGAAAGAGATCAGCACGGCCTATGAAAGCTATACCCAGGACTCTTACGGCAATACGATGGATGGCGTTAGCGTAGAACTGACAGGCATCATTGATTCCGTGCTGGGACTACAGGAAGGCTATACTGACCCCACCGGGTATACGGCCAGAATCAAGCTGGTGCTTCCCAATATAGACGCGATGGAAACGTTGAATTTGGAGGTTGGTCAGCAGTATTTGGTTTTTGGTATGGACTATACCGATCTGGACTGGGAAGTGCGTGCAGATGTTGCGGTGAATGGTCATGGCCTTGAAACCTCCGCCGATGCCTTCTTTACCGAATATCCGGAAATTGAATACTTCTATTGGGAAAATTGGGTTCCGTTCCCAGACGGGTATGTAGAGGAGATGGGCTGGGTGCGCGAATTTGAGTTGGGATGGATCGAGGAATATAATGTTGGCTGGTATGAGCAAGAGCAGACCTTGTCCAGTGGGCAAACGGTCGTGCGGGGTGTCCACCTGACCAATTTGGATATGGAAAAATTCCACACCGTTGAATTCACTTTGCTGGATTTAAGCCAGATGAATATTGGTGTGGACAAAACCTACAGCATTCCCACTATCGCAAAGCTGGATGGCAGTGCCGAGGAATTTCTTACGTCCCTGGATGGCGCTCTTTGGCAAGCATATCTGGACTATATGAAGATCAACCATCAGAGCTTTGCGGTCATCGGTGTGGACGATTTGTTGGGAACGGGTGACTTTGCCCAGCAGAATACCGTGATCTCTTCCGGAAGAGAATTTACTGACGAGGAAATGGTTTCTGGCGCAAAGGTTTGTATCATCTCTGAGGAAGTGGCCCAACTGAGCGGTTTGAAAGTGGGGGATACCATCACCCTAAATTACTACAGTATTGATTTCAACAATCCCTATCAGCTCTTTATCTCGGAGGGCTACGGCAATACAAACCCTTCGGCCTACACTTATTGCGCCACCACGGAATTTACCGGAGTGGGAGAGCCTTACACCATCGTTGGCCTGTACCAAAAGGATACCGCCTGGGAAAAAGGCGTTTTTTCCGCCCAGGATTTCCGGGTCAATACCGTATTTGTTCCAAAGAATTCTGTGACCGGGGAAATGGATTACGGCGAACAGGGCATCTTCCTGTCTGTGGTGCTGCATAATGGAAAGACGCATGCGTTTGAAACCATCGCCCGGCGTGATAGATACATCGACCTGTTTACTATTGTTGATCAGAATTATGCCTCCATCCAGAATAATCTCCACAACTATAGTGACACTGCGCAGAATGCCATGATCATTGGTGTGGCGATCTATCTGGTGTTACTGGCCCTGTTTTTGATCTTTTATCCTGCCATGCAGCGCATGACCGTAGCGGTTATGGCCAAGGTTGGCGGTCGCCGCAGGGAAATGCTGTTGTTTGTCATGATTTCCTGCCTTGGTATCTTACTGCCAGGTACAGTCTTGGGCGTGGCAATATGCGCAGGTGTGTGGGACCGGGTCATGGCGGCGTTGACAGAGTCCGCCTGGATAGACTTAGGGCTGGAATTTGATATAGTGACCATAGTGGTTGTTGCTGTGGCTCAATTGACCCTTGCCAGCTTGTTGGTGATGCTGGTGGGACTTGCCATGACATTCAATAAAAATCTGATGAACCGCCAGAAATTCCGGCTGTCTATCCCGGGCCTGAAACGGATTCCTGTGGCGCCTGCTGGCGCTGTGGCATTCGCCTTGATTATTGCTATGGTCCTCTGCGGTTTAAGTGCTGCCAATGAAGCGGAATATGACAGCTATGAAAAGTCTTTTGAGAAAGCAGAAGTAACGGTTGTGCTTTCCCAGAAGGCAGTTTACGATCCGGATTTCTTGCTTGGTGGTGAAATTGTAAAAGCATTAGTCTATGATGATCGGTTCTCTTTCAGTTTAAAAAAGTACCTGGTTGACGAGGCATACATGACTTATATGACCTGCAGCAGCATCAACGGAATACCATACGGGGAAACGATATGGGGAATCAATGCAAATGCAGAGCCGGAGAATCTGTCATCCAAATGGAATGCGCAGATCACCTGGCTTCCAGGCTATGATGCCAGCGCTATGGGTTCCTACAGTGATATGTATCTGTTGGTGCCGGAAAGCATGCAGCTTTACGACGCGGACCCTGTATTGGAGGGAACGCAGGTGCTTTTGGGATTTCAGAAATGGGCTGGAAACGAATACATCTGCACAGCTACTGTCGCGGGAACTTACACAAATGAAATCAACAGTACAACGATCTATTGCTCTATTGAGCCGCTGTTCTACTGCGGAAGACGGGTCGACAACGAACCGTATTTGCAACATTTCAGCGCGACTGTAAAAAATAATGATGAGATTGAGGCACTCCGGCAAGAGTCCGGCAAGTATTTCTCTAATCCGGAAGCCATGGAAGAGGACGATTCGGAGATGATCTTGTCCTATCTTGCGCTGTATATCTTTGATGATCCGTTGGAACGGTTAAGTGTTACACTGGAGAACAGCATCCAATTCAATGAGCTTTGTACCATGCTGATTTTTGCCCTGTCAGCCGGCGCGGGATTCTTCCTGGGCTTCTTGATGATCCGCAGCCGCAAGCGGGAAATTATCCT
>JAZOAD010000040.1:0-2211 GCA_045595225.1 Faecousia sp. | reverse complement strand
CGGGCCGCGCGGGGGGCGGCGACTCATTCAGTTTACATAAATTCTTCTTCCGGTTCCGTTTCAATGGGCGTCGGCACAGGGATCTCCGGCTGCGATTCATAAGGAATGGAAACATCCGGCATGGTAGCGTAGGGCAGCTTCACCGTAGGCTCCGGAATTTCCTCCACCGGAAGATCCGTTTTGTCCCGGAATTCCGTGGGCGCGGTAGTATCGTTGGGGAAAGTCGGCGTGTCTTGCTTGGCGCCCTCCCGGAAGCCCAGGGCGATCCCCCCGACCAAAACGAGCGCAACAAACACAATCAGTAACCGTTTCATAGTGTTCCTTTCTGCTGGCAGCAGCTTCGTACCGCCTCAATTCCATCCAGGCAAGCGGATTTTGCAGTATAATTCTCCGAAACCGCGATAATGCCCCCATTTCTTGCCTTCAAACGGAAGCGAAACTGTCCGCTTCGATCTTCATACACCTCAAATTTGGGATTGCCGCGGCGCTCCCCCAGAGTCTGATCCTCCACCGATGCCAAAGGCGCGTTTTTTCGCACGCTTTCCACACCTTTGCGGCAGGCAGCCTCTGTTTTATACACTTCCGAGGTGGCGATCACTTCTCCGTTGGCAGAACGCAGGTCAAATTTTACCCCGGTGCCCACGCGGCGAATCTGAAAATGTTCCACAGCATCCACCCCTCTCTTTGAACATATCATAGCACATCCCCATTTCTCCGTCAAGTTTATAAAAATAAATGCAAATAATTCTTATTTACCTCTTGACAAATCACAAAAGCTATGTTACTATATGGATGTAAATAATAACCACTCGCAAACAGGAGGTGTCTATGGAACCGAAAACCAAGCAATTCCGTAAGCGCAACGCCATCCTCACCTGCCTGCGAGGCACCCACCTGCATCCCTCAGCGGAAATGCTCCATGAAATGCTCCAGCCCCAGCATCCCGACATTTCCCTGGCAACGGTGTATCGGAATCTGGCTCTGTTCAAGCAGCAGGGGCTGATCCAAAGCCTGGGTACGGTGGGCGGTATCGAGCGCTTCGACGGAAACATCCAGCCCCATGTCCACTTCATCTGCACCGGCTGCGCCGCCATTATTGACCTGCCTCAGCTGGCAGTGCCGGAGCAGCTGCGCAGCACAGTGGAGCAAGCCACCCAGGGCCGGGTCGATGAGTGTCAGCTCAGCTTCACCGGTCTGTGCCAAAATTGTTGCCAAAACAAAAAAACAGCTTAAAATCAGGAGGAAATAATATGAAAAAGTTTGTATGCACCGTCTGCGATTACGTCTACGAAGGCGATACCCTTCCCGAAGATTACGAGTGCCCCCTCTGCGGTGTTGGCCCCGATATGTTCGAGGAAGTAGCAGAATAAATCCTAACTATTAAAAAACAAAAAACAATTGATATATTTATGGAGGAAATGATTATGAAAAAGTTTGTATGCCCCGTTTGCGGTTATGTTCATGAAGCCGATGAGATGCCCGCTGGCTTCAAGTGCCCCCTGTGCAAGGTTCCCGGTGAAAAGTTCAAGGTCATGGAAGAAGGCAAGCTGGCCGCTGAGCATGAGTTCGGCATCTACGCCAAGACCGTCAAGAACAACCCCGACATTTCCGAGGAAGACAAGAAGTTCATCTTTGATCAGCTGATGGCCAACTTCCAGGGCGAGTGCAGCGAAGTGGGTATGTACCTGTGCATGGCCCGCATCGCCCATCGTGAAGGCTATCCCGAGATCGGTCTGTACTGGGAAAAGGCCGCCTGGGAAGAGGCGGAGCACGCCGCCAAGTTCGCGGAACTGCTGGGCGAGGATCTGGAGCCCAATATGACCGCCAGCACCAAGAAGAACCTGGCATGGCGCGTTGACTGCGAGTACGGCGCAACCCAGGGCAAGTTCGACCTGGCTGCCTGCGCAAAGAAGAACGGCCTGGATGCCATCCACGACACCGTCCACGAGATGGCTCGTGACGAAGCCCGCCACGGCCGTGGCCTCGAGGGTCTGCTGGAGAGATACTTCAAGTAAGTGAATACGCCGCAATTTGAACTCTCACGGTTCAATACAGCGAAGTTGTAATGCAGCACGGGGAGGTATGATGCCTTCCCGTGCTTTTCACAAAGAAAGGAGAAACGCTATGAAAAAACTTGCTGTTATTTTGGTTCTGGCGCTGCTCCTGCCGGTATTTGCCGGCTGCAAAAGCGCTAAAAACGCCAATGTATCC
>JAZOAD010000039.1:0-27672 GCA_045595225.1 Faecousia sp. | reverse complement strand
TGTCTTGTCAACAAACTGCCCCCCATTTAACTGCTCCAAAAGCAAGTCTACGCACCAGTGCAGACCTTTAACGATTAATAGCCACAAGCCGACACTTTTTGCACCGGTCTGCGAACTGGTCCCGCCCTTTCAAGTCCTAATGTCCGCAAAAAAGTCCAACACCAAATGGCGTTGGACTTTTTTGGCAGGGGCACTAGGACTTGAACCCAGAGCCTACGGTTTTGGAGACCGCCGCTCTACCAATTGAGCTATACCCCTATATATGAAAGGCGAAGGCCTGAAATCACTGGTGGGCCTTCAGGGATTCGAACCCGGGACTATCCGGTTATGAGCCGGAGGCTCTAACCAACTGAGCTAAAGGCCCATTCGTTACGGGTGCGAAGCACCATCACGCAGGCTATTGTATCATTTTTCCTTGTGGCTGTCAAGCCTTTTTTTCAGAAAATGAGGGCCATTTTCGGCCCTCATTTCAGTTCCCATTCCTTGATTTGGCTGGACTTTTCATACAGCCGCAAATAACTGTCGTAACGGCTGGCTTCGATCTCCTGCCGCGCAACCGCGTCCCGGACCGCGCAGCCCGGTTCCTTTCGGTGGGCGCAATCATGAAACTGGCATTGACCGATATACGCTCCAAAATCCGGGAAGGCATACTGCAGATTTTCCTTCAGAATAACCTCCATTTGATCCGTATCGAAGGAAGAAAATCCGGGTGTATCTGCCACATAGGTATCCTTTTCCAAGCGGTAAAGCTCCACATGGCGGGTGGTGTGGCGGCCACGGCCCAGCTTTTCCGACACCTGGCCGGTAGCCAGGTTTAATTCTGGGCACAGCCGATTGAGCATGCTGCTCTTGCCAACGCCGGAATTCCCGGTAAAGGCCGCCAATTTGCCTTTCAAAAGCTCCTTTAGCGTTTCTACGCCCTCACCGGTTTCGGCGCTGGTACGAATGACCGTAAAGCCCGCATGGCTGTAAATGGCTTCCAGCCCCTCAGCCGGGTCCAGATCGCACTTATTGATGCACAGGCACACAGGCACTTCCTGGTCGCCGGCGATCGCCGCTACCCGGTCGATGAGAAACGGCTCCGTTACCGGGTTCACATTGGCCGCGAAAATCACCAGCAGATCCACATTTGCCACGGCCGGACGGACAAAGTGGTTGCGCCGGGGCAGGATCTTTTCGATCATTCCCCTACCCTGCTCCAAGGATATTTCTACCATATCGCCGGTCAGCGGAATTTCCGCGCCGCGGCGAAGGTGGCCGCGACCTCGGCAGGTCACCACGCCGGCAGCGGTTTGCACATCATAAAATCCGCTTAGCGAGCGCAGAATGCGCCCTGTTTCCCGTTTATTCATCGGCATTTTCTTCCCCTGCGCCATCCTCAGGCGTTTCCTCTGGCTCCTCTGTAGGGCCATCGGTGGGTTCTTCCGTCGGGTCCTCTATCGGATCCTCGGGAAGTTCCTCGCCGGTAAAGTTCACGGTGATGGTCTGGAAGAACGCGCCATCCACATAGACCCGCAGTTCCATGGTACCAACGCCGGACAGCTCCACCGCGCAGGAGGTCTGCCCTGCGGAAACCAGATGATCCAGCAAAATGATCTGGCCATCAGCGGTTACGATGGACACATAGAAATCTTCCTCAAAATAGGGCAGGTTTTCCAGCACCACTTCCTTGGTCGCGGGATCCTCATCCGGAGCGATGCCATTGGAATAGGTGATCACGATTCTGGCATCCAGCGCCACTTCCGTGCCGACAGACGGATCCTGGCTCAGGATAGTGCCGGCAGGCTCTGTGCTGTTTTGAGGCACCCACTGGACATTGGAAAATTTGGTGCGGCTCATGCGGTTCTGAGCGGTAGCCAGCGTGGAGCCCACCAAATTGGGCATAATATCCGTTTCCTTGCCCAGGCTGATAACCAGAGTCACCCGTTCGTCTTCCGCCAGGGTGGCACCCTCCGCGGGATCTGTGGAAATCACATTTCCGGCTGCCACAGTATTGCTGTATTCCTCGGTGACCTTAACGGTCAGGTTCAAGCCCTGGTCGTCCAGCCATTGTTTGGCGTACGCCTGGGTTCTGCCCACCAGGTTGATCATGGTAACGGTGTGATCCGCAGGTCGGGGGCCCAGGCTGACGGTGATAAACACTTTGGAGCCATATTCCTGCTCTGTGCCGTCCTTCGGCTCCTGGCGGATGATCTGGCCCTGGCTGAATTCTGTGCTGTAGGCGCTGCCCTGCACAACGATTTCCAGCCCGTCATACTCCGGCAAACGGGAATAGTACATTCCCACCAGCGCCGGTACGGAAACCTTAGGATGCTCCTCCACAGGCCCTTCATCCCGCAGCAAAACCACCAGCGACAGGACGATGGCCACCATGATCAGCAACGAACACAGCACAATGGCAACAGTGGCAATGGTGCTGCGCCTACGCTCCGCGGCGGCATAATCCCGTTTTTTCTTGAGTTCCGGCTTCACCGGCGGCTTCGGAGCCGTCTTTTTCTCCGCGGGAGGATTGCTTACTTCGCTATCTGTACGGGGAGTTGCAGGAACAACAACCGCAGGCTCTCTTTTTTCTTCCTGAGGTACACTCTGCAGCACGATGGTGGGATCCCGGCGGAATTCATCCATATCATGGAGCATCGTGGCCACATCGGGGTAACGCTCCTTGGGATTGGTTGCAATGGCTTTGAGGATAATCTGCTCCAACGCCACGGGAATGCCGGGATTGAGGGCAGAGGGCTTCGGCGCGCCGCCGTTAATATGCTGAATCGCCACGGACACCGGGGACTCTCCATCATAAGGAACCCGGCCGGTAATCATTTCATACATCACAACGCCCAGGGAATAAATATCCGAGCGATTATCCACACGGCCACCCTTAGCCTGTTCCGGAGAAATGTAGTGTACCGAGCCAAGGGCTTCCTTGGTCAGCGTATTGCTTTTGGACATCATCCGGGCAATGCCAAAGTCAGCGACCTTCACCGCGCCGGTACGCAGCACCATTACATTATGCGGCTTGATATCCCGGTGTACCAGGCCCTTACTGTGGGCATGGTCCAGCGCCTTGGCGATCTGTATGGCAAAATGCAGGGTTTCCTTCCAGTTCAGCACGCCCTTCTTTTCCATGTACTGCTTCAGGGAAATGCCCTCGATCAGCTCCATAACCAGGTAATCCTCGTCGGAATCCATGGACACATCATACACAGAAACGATATTGGGGTGGCTCAGCATAGCAACCGCCTGGCTCTCCGCATGGAAGCGGCGGCGGAAGTCCTGATCCTGCAGGTTTTCGTCCTTCAATATTTTAATGGCAACCAGCCGATTCAGGCGATGGCATCTTGCTTTATATACAACGGCCATACCGCCGGAACCGATGACCTCTAAGATCTCGTACCGGTTGTCCAGCATCCGTCCGATATATCTATCCATAACTTAACTCCTTTCGCCCCGTCAGACCTGCACCAAAACGCAGGTCACATTATCCGGCGCGCCACGGTTCTTGGCCACTTCCAAAAGCTGCCGGCAGCATTCCTGTCGATCCGAACCGTGAATGTACTCAAACAAAATTTCCTGATCATCCATCATATTGCTCAATCCGTCGCTGCACAGCAGCAGCCCGTCTCCCCGCTCCATAGCCAAGTGGAACAGATCGCACTGTACGCTGCTTTCCGGGCCGATGGCGCGGGTGATCAGATTTTTACCGGGGTATTTGCGCCCCTGTTCCGGCGTCATTTCGCCCCGCTGGATCATCATTTGCACCAGAGAGTGATCCACCGTGATCTGGCGGATGCCGTCATTACGCAAGTGATAGCACCGGCTGTCGCCCACGTTGACCACAGTCACCTGTCTGCCGTGGATCAGCGCCGCCACCAATGTGGTGCCCATGCCGGTAAAATCTTCAAACTGCATTGCCTGATCGTACACGGTGAAATTCACCAGTTTGATAGTGTTGCGCAGCAGATCATCCACTTCATCGGCGTCCATGTTGGCGCGCCAACCGCTGCGAATCTGCTCTACAAACACATCGGAAGCCAAAGTGCTGGCAATATTGCCGGATTTGGCGCCGCCCATGCCGTCACACACTACGCACAGCAGGCTGTTGCGGTCCAGCTCTTCAATTCGGTACGCATCCTGATTCTGTGTACGCACACAGCCCAGATCAGTAATAGCCCAGCTTTGCATAGTATTGACTCCTATCTCTCGTTTTGTTTGTTGTATTTTCGCCGCAGCTGGCCGCAGGACGCGTCAATGTCGCTGCCCAGGGTGCGGCGAACTGTGGCGGTGATACCGCCGTCCTCCAGAATTTTCTGGAAGGTTGCCACAGCTTTTTTAGAGCTTGGCTTCAAAGGACTTTCTTCCACATGGTTTAAGGGGATCATATTGATATGGGCCGGCAAGCCCTTCAGCCGCCGCAGCAGCTCCCGGGCATGCTCCGGCGTATCATTGACGCCGTCGATCATGGCGTACTCAAAATGAATGCGCCGGGATGTGGCGGCATAATACCGCCGGCAGGCATCCAGCAACACATCCATGGGGTATGCCTTGTTGACCGGCATAATTCTGCCACGGATCTCATCATTGGGGCCATGGAGGGAGATCGCCAGGCTGATCTGCAGCTTTTTCTCCGCCAGCGCGTCGATTTTCGGCACCAGGCCGCAGGTAGAAAGGCTGATATGGCGCATGGAAATATTCATGCCATCCTCACTGTTGACCAGTTCCAAAAAGCGAAGCACATTGTCGAAATTATCCAGCGGCTCGCCGATGCCCATCAGCACGATGTGGGAAATGGGCAGGCCGGAGTCCAGCTGCGTGAACAGCACTTCATCCAGCATTTCAAAAGGCTCAACCGCCGCACCAGGCCACCGATGGTGGAGGCGCAGAAGGCGCAGCCCATAGCGCAGCCCACCTCCGTGGAAATGCAGACGGTATTGCCATAATGGTAGCGCATCAGCACCGTTTCCACGCAATTGCCGTCAGACAGCTGCCACAAATACTTGATAGTGCCATCCTTTTGGGACTCCTGTTTGCGCACCACCCTGGGCGGGCAAATGGGAAACTTCTCCGCCAGCAGGTCCCGCAGGTTCTTGGGCAGATTGGTCATCTCCTCATAGCCGCGGACACCTTTATGGAGCCATGTGTAGACCTGCTTGCCCCGGAAGGCAGGCTGACCCAGCTCTTTTAACGCCGCCGTCAATTCCGGCAAGGTCATGGATTTCAGATTCATGCTTTCCTCCGCATACGGGCAATAAAGAATCCATCCGTATCGTACTGCCCTGGGATCAGCGCCAGCATGCCGGTTTTATTTTCAGGGAAATTCTCCGGCAGGGGCAGATCTTCCAGGTAAAAATCGCTGTTTTCCCCTAAAAAGGCTTCCACTACGCCCTCATTCTCCGCCCGCACCAGCGTACAGGTAGAATACAGCAGCACGCCGCCAGGGCGAACATAAGTGGCTTGATTTTTCAGAATTTGCAGCTGCAGGTCAGGCAGCGCTGCCATATCCCCCAGATTTTTATAGCGAATATCCGGCTTTTTCCGAATGATTCCCAAACCGGAGCAGGGCACATCGGCGATAACCGCGTCCATGGCATTTTCCCATTCCGGTACATGCACAGTAGCGTCCAGCTGCCGGGCAGTGATATTTTCGCAGCCCAAGCGGGCAGCGCCATTGGCGATCAGCTCTGCCTTGTGGGCATACACATCGCAGGAGGTAATGCTGCCGGCGCCACCCATCGCAATGGCGGCGGCGAAGCTTTTGCCGCCGGGAGCCGCGCAGCAATCCAGCACTCGGGCATTTTCGGGCAGCTGGGCGCAGAGAACGCTCAGCTTGGCGGCAGGATCCTGCACATAGAAAAGGCCCTGTCGAAAACTTTCCAAATGTTCCAAATTGCCGGTGCTGCTGAGCACCAGGCAGTCCGGCATCCAGGCATGGGATTTAGCCGCCACGCCCTCTTCCGCCAATTTTGCCGCCAGCTCCGGGGTGGAAATACGCAGGGTATTGACCTGCACCACCGTATCCGGGGCAGCATTGTTGGCTATCAACATCGGCTCCATGGCTTCCTTGCCCACATAAGGCTTCAATAAATCGATCAGCGCCTGGGGATGGGAATATTTTTCCTGCCATCCGGTAGGCTCCTTGGGTTGGGTGGTTGCAGCTTTCCTCAGCACAGCATTCACAAGCCCCGGAGCATAGCGCTGTTTTTTGCAATATTGCTTTGCCAGATCCACCGACTCGTTAACAGCGGCGGACTGAGGCACTTTATCCATTTCGTAAAGCTGATAGAGGCCCAAATGGAGGATATCCCGCAGGGCCGGATGCAGATCCTTCAACTTTCCTGTCAGCAGCTGCTGCAGATAGAAGTCCAGCTTCAGCCGGTTCTGCACCACGCCGTAGCTCAGGCGGGTGGCCAGGGCTGCATCCCGACGGTCCAGCTTGTCCCGGCGGATATACTCTTTCAGCACGCCATTGGACCAGCCTTCTTCCTTCCGGCAGGCGATCAGCACATTTAACGCGGTTTCTCTTGCGCCCATTTAAATCTCCATCGGGTGGCCCCGGAAATAATCGGGAGCCGCCATCCGCTTACCGCCTTCTGCCTGCAATTGGCGAATTTCCAAAACGCAGCCATCGCCGCAGGCCATCTGCAGGCCGGTCTTGGTCAGCGTCACAGGGGTTCCGGGGGCTTTGTTGGTCGTTTCGTTGGTCAGAACCGTCTGATGAATTTTGAAGAATGTGCCGCCGATCTGGGCCGTGGCCACAGGCCAGGGATGCAGGCCACGGACTTGATTGTGGATCTGCTGGGCAGATTGGGTCCAATCAATGGGGCACATGGATTTATCCAGCATAGGGGCGTAGCAGACTTCCGCCTCGTTCTGCGGAACTGCCTCCACCTTTCCGCTTTCAAAGCGGGGCAATGTTTTGCTGAGCAAGTCAGCGCCCAGCACCGCCAGCCGATCCAGCAATTCGCCGGCGGTTTCATTCTCCCCAATGGGGGTTTTAACGCACTCGATAATGTCGCCGGCATCCATTTCCCGGCACAGGTACATACAGGAAACGCCGGTTTCCTGCTGTCCATCCAGCACCGCCCACTGGTAAGGCGCTGAGCCACGGTACCGGGGCAGCAGGCTGGTGTGGATATTGATGCAGCCCATGGTGGGGATATCCAGCACACGCTGGGGCAAGATCCGTCCATAAGCCACCACAGCGCACACATCAGGCTTCAAGGCAGCCAGCTCCTCCACCGCGGTGTCCTCCCGGAAGCTTTCCGGTTGGAACACGGGGATATTATGCGCCAACGCCACTTCCTTGGCAGGAGGCGCCACCAGCTTCATACCCCGACCCTTGGGCCGGTCCGGCTGGCAGTATACACCTACCACTTCCACACCGTCTTCCAGTATTCTTTTCAAACAGGTAGCCGCGATCTCCGGCGTACCCATAAAAACCACTCGCATGCAGTGCCCTCATTCCTCGTTGTAATTGAGCTCCTCGTCAGTCAGGAAACGGTCCATCACCTGGGTGTAGACGATACCGTCCAGATGATCGTTTTCATGGCAGAAGCAGCGGCCGATCAATTCCTCACCTTCCGCTTCAAACCAGTTGCCATCCCGGTCCTGCGCCCGCACCTTTACATAATAGGGACGCTTGACCAGGCCGTACTTACCGGGGACGCTGAGGCAGCCCTCCGGGCCCTCCTGCTCGCCATCGGTTTCCAGGATTTCCGGGTTGATGAACTCGATGATTTCATTTTCCTCAACGCCTACATCCACCAGGAATACACGGCGCAGAATGCCCACCTGGGGCGCAGCCAGACCCACACCGCCGGAATCAATCAGGGTCTCCCGCATATCATCCAGCAGCTTGTGCAATTTCTTATCGAACTCCGTCACCGGGCGGCAAACCTTATGCAACGCCGGGTCTTTATCGGTCAAAATTTTCCGCAGTCCCATAACTCTCTCCTTTTTAATCCACGCCGTTGACATCCACAAAAGCGGAAACCCCACGATTGGCCTTGTCCGCCGCGAATTGCCGCAAAATATGGGCGATCAGCCCACGCAGCTGCCGGGTGGAATGGCATCGCAATGTCAAGCGGTAGCGGAAATTGTAGTTGATTTTCGGCACAACGCAGGGCGCGGGGCCTAAAACCGTACATGTTTCTTCTCTATATTCCGGCAGCCGAAGGCAGGAAACCAGGCTGTCCCGGAATTTTGCCGCACCACGCAGCACTTGGGCCTCCTCCTGGCCGGTGAAGGTGATCTCCATCAGGTCAGCAAAAGGCGGCGCGTTCTGCACACGGCGCAGATTGATCTCTAAATCATAAAAACTGTCGTAATCCTGTTTCGCGGCCAACTGCAACACCGCGTGCTCCGGAACCAGGGTCTGGATCACAGCCTGTCCCGGCGTATCGCCACGGCCTGCCCGGCCCACCACCTGGGTAAGCATATTGAAGGTAGTTTCCGCCGCGCGGTAGGAGCTGGCATACAGGCTCAAATCCGCATCCAGCGCGCCCACCAAGGTCACATCCGGCAAGTTCAGCCCCTTGGCCACCATTTGGGTACCAAGCAGCACCGGCGTTTTGCGTTCCACAAAATCCGACAAAATCTTTTCATGGGTATTGACGGCGCTGACAGTGTCGGCATCCATACGGGCCACTTCCATATCAGGATATAGCGCCTGCAGCTCCATCTCCGCTTTCTGTGTGCCGATTCCAATTCGTTTCAGCGCGCCGTCGCAGTTGGGGCAGCGCTTGGGAACGCTCTGGGAATGGCCGCAATAGTGGCACATCAGCCGTTCATTGGCGCTGTGATAGGTTAGCCTGGCGCTGCAGCGGGGACATTCCGGAGCCTGGCGGCAATCCACGCACACCAGCGCCCGGGCGTTGCCCCGGCGATTTAAAAACAGCACGGTCTGCTTGCCCGCGTCCCGGGTTGCCATGATCGCTTCCCGCAAATCCAGGCTAAAGCCGGTGTCATTTCCCTCTTTCAGCTCCTGGCGCATATCCACGATCCGCACCGGCGGTAAATGTTTGCCGTTGAAGCGGTTTTTCAGCGTATACAGGGTATAGTCCCCGTTTTTCGCATGGTACATGGTTTCAATGGAAGGCGTAGCGGAGCCCAGCAGCACCAGGGCGCCTTCCTTCGCGCCCCGCCACAGGGCAATTTCCCGGGCGCAATAACGGGGCGTATTTTCAGATCGGTAAGAGCTTTCCTGCTCTTCATCCAGAATGATCAGGCCCAGATTATTCGCCGGAGCAAACACGGCGCTTCTGGTGCCGACGATCACCGGCGCGTCGCCGGATTGGGCCCGTTTCCATTGGTCCTGTCGCTCGCCGGCAGGCAGACTGCTGTGCAGCACCGCCACACGGTCACCAAAGTGGCCGGCCAACAGGCTAAGTAGCTGCGGTGTCAGCGCGATTTCCGGCACCAGCAAAAGGGCGGTCTTTCCCTGTGCCAGGGCAGATTGGATCAAGCGCAAATACACGGCGGTTTTGCCGGAACCGGTAACGCCGTAAAGCAGCGCCGCTCCCGGTTTTTCCCGGGCCATTTGTTCTTTTAGGCCCAGATAGGCCTGCTCCTGCTCCTGATTCAGCACCAGGGGGCCATCCACCTTCGAGGGCTGGATCTGCCGACAGCGCAGCACCGGCCGCCGGGAAAGGGTCACATAACCCAGATCAGCCAGGCGCTTGAGCGTTGCCGGCTTTGCGCCTGTGAAATAGCAAAGTTCCTTCACAGAAGCGGTACCCAGGCCGCAAAGCAGCTCCAACACCGCCTTCTGCATTGCCGCGGACTTGGGTCTCTGGGACGCATAGGCCATAGCCTCCTCCGTGGAAGCGGCAAGGGTCGCAATCTGCTCAGATCTCTCCGTGGCACGGCCCACAAAATCGGTTTGGGATGTGATCCACTTCTTGCGAAGCAGATAGCTCAGCGCCGCATCCAACGCCTCCGGGTCCGGAATAACTTTTCGCAGCGCCGATTCCTCAGCCTGGCCGCCAAGATCCAGCAGAAACCGAAGCGCTGCCAGGGCATCCGGCTGGCGGATCGTTTTTTCCTGCCAGGCGCGATCTTCCGTCAAAGAGATCACATTCTTACTGTCAAACCACAGACTTGCCGGCAGCATGACCCGGATCGCGTCGAAGAAGGTGCAGAAATACCGCTCTCGCATAAACGCAGCCAGACGGAGCATGGTGTCCGTCAGTACCGGGGCATCATCCAGGCATTGGTCCACCGCCTTCAGCGGCTGCCCATCATCCGGCTCCACCGTCAGCACCACGCCTTCCGCGCGTTTATTGGCCCTGCCAAAGGGCACCTGCACCCGCATACCGGGTTGCAGCCGCATGCCTTCCGGGACGCGGTAAGAATAGGGCTTGTCAATGGCGAAGACGGCAGCGGATACAGCTATTTTCGCAATCATTGGCGCCCTCCTCCTTGTTGATTAGTTCTTGTATTCTTCTCTCAGGCCGGCGGTCAGCTTGCCTTCGGCCACTTCGCGGATGGCCATGGTGACCGGCTTGTCGGTCAGCTCTTCGCCCAGGGCATCGGCCTCAGCGGCGATCTGACGCGCCCGCTGGGCAACCACATTGACCAAAAGATAACGGCTTTCCACATGCTTGAGCATGTCGGCTACAGGGGGGTACAGCATATTGATTTTCCTCCAAATCATTATTCATTCGTGTGTTTCTCGATAATACCCATAACTTCCTGGATACAATCCTCCAACACATCATTGATTACTACATAGTCATATTTTTCCTGCTGGGCGCTTTCCCACGCAACCCGTTCGGAACGGACGCGGATCTGTTCCTCCGGGGTATCGTTGCGGCTGCACAGCCGCTCCATCAAAATCTCCATAGAAGGCGGCGCGATGTAAATCAAGGTGGCATCCGGGTAGAGCTGCTTCACATTCAGGGCGCCCACCGGCTCCACATCCAAGATCATATCACCGGTGGCGGTTTTCTTCAAAATCTCGGATTTCAATGTACCGTAATAGTTGTCCATATGGAAATCGTATTCGATAAAAGCGCCTTCGGCAATCATCTGCTGGAAGGCTTCCCGGCTGACGAAGAAATACTGCACGCCGTCAGTTTCGCCCTCCCGGGGCGGGCGGCTTGTGGCAGAAACAGAGAACTGCAGCTCCGGTTTCCGGGACAGTACCTGCTTCAAAATCGTGCTCTTACCAACACCTGACGAACCGGAAATAACAAAAAGATGTCCGCTCATGCCTCTTCCTCCTCTGTTTCTGTGGTAGCCTTGTCCATCCATCGGGCCGCGACTGTTTCCGGCGTGACGGCAGACAGGATCACATGGTCTGTATCCATCAGGATCACCGCTTTGGTCTTGCGACCGTAGGACGCGTCGATCAGCATGCCACGCTCCCGCGCCTCCTGCATCACGCGCTTGATAGGCGCGGAATCCGGCGCCACCACAGCCAAAACCCGGGACGCGGATACCATGCTGCCAAATCCAATATTGATCAGCTTCATCCTATTCCCCTTACTCAATATTTTGGGTCTGTTCGCGAATCTTTTCCAGCTCCGCCTTCATATCTACCACGATGCGGGCCAGCCGTACATCGGTGCACTTGGAGCCAATGGTATTGGTTTCCCGGTTCATTTCCTGCAGCAGGAAATCCAGCTTGCGGCCCACTGCGCCGCCGGCGGTCAGCATGGCATACATTTGCTGAATATGGCTGCGCAGGCGAACGGTCTCCTCGTCCACCGCCACTTTGTCGGCAAAGATGGCGGCCTCGGTCAGAATGCGGCTTTCCTCGATGGTGGTGGAGGCAAGCACTTCCTTCAGCTTGGCTTCCAATCGGGCGCGGTAATCCACCACAGTTTGGGCATTTCCGGCCTCAACCTGGGATACCATATCCTCGATGGCGGCGCCACGGCTGCGCAGATCGTTTTCCAAAGCCTTGCCCTCGGTGGTACGCATGGTATCATAGCCTTCCAGCGCGGCATTGACCACCTGCATCAGATCCGCCAGCAGCTGCTGCTCGTCCACCTCCGGCTTTTCCACAGAGAAAACTTCCGGCATCCGGGAGAGTAACGATACGCTGATATCGTTCCTTACGGGATAGGCAGCAGCCATCTGCTCCATGGCCGCCAGATAGCCTTCCACCACAGCGGTATTCAAGCTGATTTTGGCGTCGGCGCCATTTTCCGAGTGGACCGTGATGAACACATCCACTTTGCCACGGGAAATGGTATTCTTCACCGCCTGCTTTACTGTTTCCTCCGCAAAGGTCAGGGTTCTCGGCAGCTTTACGCTACAATCCAGATAGCGGTTGTTCACGGACCGCAATTCCACGGTAAACTCCCGGCCGTTTACGGTTTCCACCGCACGACCATAGCCGGTCATACTTTTAATCAAGTGTATTATCCCCTTTTTCTTTCATTTTGCCTGCGATAACATAAGTAATTGGGTTCTTTGCGGTCATTTTGCGATCCAGCAGCAAAACCAGCCAGATGCCCAAAACGCCACAGGCCAGGCCCACCAGCGGACCTTTGCCCAGGAAATGCTCGCCCAGCAGATAGCCGGCCAGAAGCAGAACTGTCGGAATGGTACACAGCATGGCCAGCACCTTTCCGGAGGCTTTGGCATCCGGTTCCAGCAGCACCAGGTCATCCACCTGGGCGTCCACGGGATTTCGGGCCACAAACGGCTTCTGGTCCTGGCAGCCGGCGCAGACGCCGCAGTTTCCGGAGCAGGATTCCTCCGGTGTCCGGATCACTTCCGCTGTGCCATCCGCAAAAACCTTCAAAACTCTCGCGATCTGTTCCATTTAGCCCTCCGGATCCGGGTCTGTTTGGGCCGGCTGAACGGAAACCGTCGCCGGGACAAAGTACTGTCCGACCACACCCACATCCTGGATGCCAACGATCTCCACCGTGACAGGATAATAGCCGGAGCCTTCCACCGCGTCGGCGAAATCAATGATGATCCGGATATTTTCCGCGGTCACCTGATCCAAAAGGTTTTCACGGCCGCGAATCAAAACGGTGAATTGCTCCATCATGAAGCGAACTTCCATGTTTTCGGGAATATTGATGCATTCATACTGGCTTTTAAACACAGTAAAACTAATTTCCGCCATTTCCGGGATCGTCACGGCCACGCCTACCTGAGGCACGCCGGTCACATTGGTCACATCTTCCGGCAGCTCAATATCGAAGGTCAGCGTTTGGCTGTCGGTCAGCTTGCTCAGGTCAATGGTCAGCTTGATCTGCTCCAGATCCTTCAGAGCGTAAGCCGTACCGGAAACGATCAGCTCACTGCGCTCCAGCTCATAGCTGATATCCTCTTCCGTTAAGCCGCCACCGGGCAGCACTTCCACCACAATGTCGATGGTTTTGAACATGCTGACCTGCACGGACGCCGTAACACTTGTGGTATTGGCGGTCACATGGGAAAGCTCCGTTACTTCCTGATTGCCTTCATCCCAGAATTCAATCTCACAGGTTTGAGAAAAATCAGTGGTGCGGTTATTCAAGTCAATGAAAATGACGGCCTTCTCGATCCGGTCGATCACTTCCTTGGGGCCGGAAACAGTAACTTTATTATGGTCCAGGGTCACATTCTGCCGATCTGCCGTGTAGTTTTCCGGCAAAGCGCCGGTGTATTCCTCTTTAACCGGCACGCTCTTTCTGGCCCATTCCGCCACCTTCACCGTGATCTGCTGATCGCCCAAATTGAGCGGGGTGATACCGGACGCAATGGAGCCGGGGTAGGAAATATTGTAGCGAACAGTATGCTCGCCGGCGGTGGTAATGCCGGAAAGGTCTGCCAGGACGGTGATATTGTCTTTGCTCAACTGATTTAGATCCGTCCGGTTACCGGACAGTTCCAAATCCAGGAATATATCGGAACTGGAGATCAGCATCAGGCCCCGGCTTTCCAGAATGCTACCGCCATCCATGACCACAGGGACATTGTAGTAGGTCTGAACCGCTTCCGGATCCACTACGGTGACTACATAAAGCCAGAGGCCAAAGGCAATGACAAGGGAAAGCAACGCCCTGCCAATTTTTGTTTTCATTGCTTCCCTTCCTTTCCGTTTCTGCGCAGCTTCTGTTTCAGTATCAGCGCCAAATTTTCTTCTTTTTCTTCTTCCTTGGGCATCAATTCATTGCGAAGGTGACGCTCCACCGTCTGGGGAGCCAGGCTTCTTTTCAGCACGCCGCCCACAGCAACGGACAGGCTGCCGGTTTCCTCGGAAACAATGACCACCACGCTGTCCGACACCTCGCTGATACCCAGGCCCGCTCTGTGACGGGTGCCCAGGTCAGCGCTAAGTCTTTTCTCAGACAGGGGCAATACGCAGCCTGCCGAAGTAACACGGCCTTCCCGGACGATCACCGCGCCATCATGGAGCGAAGCCTTGGGGAAGAAAAGATTCCGCAGCAGCTGCTCGGACAGCTGGCCGTCCACAGTTGTGCCGGTCTTGACGTACTCTTCCAAAGGATTGTCGCGGGCAAAGACGATCAGCGCGCCCACGCGATCCTTGCTCATGCGCTCGCAGGCCATAATGGTCTGGTTGATGATGGTTTCCATCTCCTGAGTTTTATGATCCGTTTTCAGCAGCTTGCTGATGCTGACGCTGCCCAAATGATCCAAAATGCGGCGGATCTCCGGCTGGAACAGCACCACAATGGCAAGCAAACCAGCCGTAAGCACCTGTTGGATCACAAAATTGATGGTGTACATATTCAGCAGATCCGTCAACCAGAAAATAACGAACACCACAAGGATCGCTCTGGCAATACGCAGCGTACCAACGGAGCGGAGCAGCGGCATCAGCTTATACAGCAAAAAGGCTACCACAAATATATCCAAAAAGTCTGTGATCTCCATGCTGGAGATCTGCAAAATCAGGTTATTCCATGCATCTTGTATGACCGCCATAACGCTGTTTCACGCCCCTTTTTCCTCAGTAAAAATCGCCGTGGCCGAAAAATGCATATAGCCACCCTATTATCTGTACTATTATAGCGGATTTCCCCAGGGATAGCAAGAGAAAAAGCAAAAATTTTTTACGATAAGTGGGATATGGCCTGCAGAAAAGCCTGGGTTTGCCAGGGCGAAGCATCATGACCAAAGGAAACGCGCACCGTCCCGGTCTTCAGCGTGCCGGCGCTTTCATGGGCAAGGGGCGCGCAGTGAAGGCCGGCGCGGACAGCGATCCCCCGGCTGGCCAAATGGGCCGCCATTTCTTCGCAATCCCCCGCAGGCACAAAGGAAACCGTCCCGCTTTGGTGATCACCGGCAAAGACAGTATACCCTTTTTTCCGCAGCGCCTTCACGCATTCCGTCGCCTGGTTTTTTTCCCGCCGCAGTATATTATCCATCCCGATTTGGTTTACATAACGAATCCCGGCCAACAACCCGGCAATCCCCGGCACATTCAGCGTGCCGGCTTCCGCCAGGTCCGGCAAAAAATCCGGCATAGCCTGCTCCAAAGAATTGCTGCCGGTGCCACCGCGCATCCATGGCTCCGGGCGCCTTCCGCACAGCAGCAAGCCGGTACCCTGTGGCCCCAGCAAACCCTTATGGCCCGGTACAGCGATAAAATCGGCGCCCCATTTTTCCAGATCAATGGCTAACATCCCGGCGGACTGCGCCGCATCCACTATAAAAGGAACGCCATATTGTCGGCAAAGCGCGGCCATTTGCTCCACAGGCAAAATATAGCCGAAAACGTTGGAAACATGGGTAAAAATCGCTGCCTTTGGCCTGGTTTTTAAGGATTTTTCCCATTGATCCAGGGTGTCATCCCAATCGAACAGTTTTCTGCCGGCCACCATGACCCGCGCGCCCACCCCAAATAACGGTCGGGTCACAGCGTTATGCTCAAAACCGGTGATCAGCACCGGATCTCCCGGTTTCACCAGGCTGTGAATGGCAATATTCAGGCCGTGGGTGCAATTAGACGTAAATACCACCTGCTCCGGCTGGCAGCCGAACATGGCGCCGGCCGCCTCCCGGCAGGAAAGCACCGTTCCCGAGGCGGCCATAGCCTCACGATAACCGCCACGGCCCGGATTGGCGCAATGTTCTATGGCCCAGTTCATGGCGGATCGTACAGAACGCGGCTTACGGTAAGACGTAGCGCCGTTATCCAGGTAGATCATAGCCGGCTCTCCGTCACCACGCCGTTTTCCTCGGCATAGATCTTGCTGTAAGGCAGATTATTTTCCCGCAGCAGCGCAGCCGCCCGGGCCACATCCTCTTCCCGCAGCCGCAGGCAATAGCCGCAGCCCCGTTCTTCCATCCATCGAGGCGTTCGCTGAAGGGCGCATTCTATGGTCTGGGAGCGGAGCAGGCGATGCCCCCGCTGGGCAGGTGTAATGGAACGAAAAGTGACACAAAACATCTTCATATGACAAAACCTCCCGGGCTAATCTATGCCCGGGAGGTAATATTGGTGCAATCCTTATGCGCCATAGGAAATAACGCTTGAATGTGCTTACCTTCCATTATTTATCGCCCTCCATTTTGACGCATTCGTTGCGTCATTTTTCCTTTTTTTCATACTATATTGCTATAATTTTGTCAATACTTCGTCAAAGGTGAGTCATTATGCAGGATTCTATGCCCCGTTATACACTCCGTGTGCCCCAGGAGCTGCTGGACAAACTGGCGTTCATCGCAGAATACGAAGGCCGCACCAAAAATCGCGAAATTGAGCAGCTGATCAAAAAGCGTATTGCTGAGTTTGAAGCGGTTCACGGAGAGATTCACATCCCCACAGAATAACAAAACCGTCGGCATCAAAACCGACGGTTTATTTTTTTAGATTTTTCCAAAAGAGATAGCCGATTTCCGTACCCAGTAAGTTCAGCAGCAGATCATCCACATCGCAGGTGCCCAGCCGCAGAAAATACTGGCTCAGCTCCACCGCGAGCACAATAGCAGACATGGACAACATATGCCGCCAAAAATTCCGGAAAAAGGCCCAAATCCAGGGCAGCAAGCAGCCCAGCGGCAGAAAAATCACCACATTGCCCGCCAAATTGGCCCAGGCAATACGGCGCAGTTCAGGGTTGTTACTGTTGACCAGCACCCAGAGAAAACGGCGCAGCGTGCTAAAGGGACGCAATTGCAGAACGCCCTCGCTCTCCCCCATCAGCCGCTGACCAAACAGCAGCCACAGCATCAGCAGACTGTATGCCGCCAAGATAGAAACCTGCGTTCGTCGGTTCATTGCGCTTCCAGCAGGCACACCGCATGGCAAGCCATGCCCTGCATCTGGCCGGTGAAGCCCAGGCCCTCCTCGGTGGTGGCCTTCACATTGACCTGCTCCGGAGAAATTGCCAGCTTTTGGGCAATATTTTCCGCCATCTGCGGAATATACGGCTTTAATTTCGGCGCCTGGGCAATGACAGTCACATCAATATTGCCCACTTTATATCCGGCAGCAGCGATTTTTTCCGCCACACAGCCCAGCAGTTCCATGGAGGAAATGCCCTTGTAGCGCATATCCGTATCCGGAAAGTGATAGCCGATATCCCGCAGAGCAGCGGCGCCCAGCAGCGCATCCATCACCGCGTGCAGCAGTACATCCGCGTCGCTGTGGCCCAACAGGCCCAGCTCCGAAGGGATCTCTACGCCGCCCAAAATCAGCTTGCGATCCTCAGCAAAGCGATGCACATCATAACCATGTCCGATCCTCATTGCATCTCCTCCAAAATCAGCTCCGCAAACTTCAGGTCCATGGGGGTGGTGATTTTGATGTTCCGCTCGTCGCCCTCTACGATTCGTACCGACATGCCCATATGCTCCACGGCGGAACAATCATCGGTGATGGTAATGCCGTCGGCCTTTGCTTTGGCCAGCGCCCCACGGAGCAGATCATAATCAAATACCTGGGGTGTTTGCACCGCTTTGAGGGCGCTCCTGTCCGGTGTTTGCGCCACAAGGCCACCCCGAACCGCCTTGATGGTATCTTTCACCGCTACCGCAGGCGCGGCAGCGCCGTAGACATTGGCGGCGCGAACCACCCGGTCAATCAGCTGCCAATGGGCAAAGGGCCGTGCGCCGTCCTGTACAGCCACCAACGTACACTTGCCAGACAGGGTGTTCAGGCCCATGGAAACCGATGCGTCCCGGGTTTCGCCACCGATGACCACCGCCTTGACTTTATCAAAATCATGGCACAGATCCGCAATGGGAATGATCAGGTCGGACCGGGTCACCACCACGATCTCCTGAATGGCGTCACAATTTTGGAACTGTCGTACCGTGCGGACGATCATGGGCTCACCGCCCAGGGGCGCCATCACCTTGTCGATGCCGCCCATCCGGGATGCGGAGCCAGCCGCTACGATCACCGCGCCGCAATATTTCAGCTTCAGCAGTTTCCGAACAGGCCGGGTAACTTTCGTAATGTCCATATTACAGCTCCTTTACGATCTTTTTGAAGCACTCGCCGCGCACCATAAAATTCTTAAATTCATCAAAAGAAGCGGAAGCCGGGCTGAGAAGCACCACATCGCCGCTTTCCGCAGCCGCCGCAGCCGCCCGGACCGCGACTTCAAACTTGCCGCAATCCACCATTTCCGGCTTCTCACCGGAGCAGTCTTCCACCGCCGCCCGGATCTGAGGCGCGGTAGCGCCGCAGAGGAACAGTTTTTTCACATACTGGCAAATCTCCGGGCCCAGCGCATCATAAGGAATATGCTTATCATAGCCGCCAGCGATCAAAATCACCTTTTCCGGGAAGCTGCGCAGGCCGGCGATGGTGCGTGTGGGCGAAGAGGCAATGGAATCGTTATAGAAACGCACCCCATCCTTGACGCGCACCAGTTCGATGCGATGCTCCACACCGCCGAAGTTCTTCGCTACAGAGCGGATGGCATCGTCAGACACCAGGCCCTCCACCACGGCGATGGCAGCCATGTAATTCTCAATATTATGCACGCCAGGCAGCAAAATATCCCCGGTTTCCAGCACGGGCTCACCGCCGCGGAAAATTACGCCATTTTCCAGCCGCACATGGCATTCCTTTCCCTGCCGGGAGAAGAAATAGGTAGTGCCGTTGCCGGAAAATCCAGCGGTAATGGTATTATCCGCGTTCAGCACCAGCAAATCCTCCCGATCCTGGAAGGCGTAAATATTTTTCTTCGCGTCTACATACTCATCCATATCCTTGTGGACATCCAGATGGTTGGGAGAAAGATTGGTGATCACCGCCCGGCGGGGGCTGCGGCGCATATCCATCAGCTGGAAGGAGCTGAGCTCCACCACAGCAAAGTCGCTTTCCGCCATTTGGGGCACTTTGCTCAGCAAGGGCGTGCCGATATTGCCGCCCAGCCAGACCGTTTTACCATCCGCCTTCAGCATTTCGGAAACCAGGGTCGTGGTGGTGGTCTTGCCGTCGGAACCGGTAATCGCCAGGATCTGGCAGGGACATACCTCGAAGAACACTTCCATCTCAGAGGTCACCTCCGCACCTTGGGCGCGCAGCTTTTCCAGCGCAGGGTTGCCGGGATGCATGCCGGGGGTGCGGAATACAAGCTCCGCCTCCACACCATCCAAATAGCTTTCGCCCAAATGTAAGTCGCAGCCCATTTTTTCCAGCTCCAACACCGCTTCGTCCACCTTTTCCCGGGGTGTCCGGTCGCAGCCGGTCACATCGCAACCAAAAGACAGCAGCAGCCGCGCCAAGGGCTGATTGCTGACACCAAGGCCCAACACGGCAATCTTCTTTCCTTTCAGGGATGTAAAATATTTCTCAAACGCAGAAATCATAGCCATTCCTCATTTCCAGGTGATAAGGTAAATTGTTGTTTACACTGCGATGATTCGCCGCACCCTTGGCCCCCTCGTTTTGAGGGGGCTGGCAAAAATCGGCGCTTCGGAGCCGATTTTTGACTGGGGGAGTTTCTCAATGTCGGTACAAAACTCCCCCCGTCAGCCCTTTGGGCTGACACCTCCCTCAAAACGAGGGAGGCAAGGCGGCTGCGCCGCTAATGCCGTAAACAACAATTTACCATTTTATCTCATGGATAGTATATACATTTTCGAAAGAATTTGCAAGGGGATTTGACAATTCGCCTCTTTTGCGGTACAATATTTCCGCGACCGGGTTGGACAGCCGCGGCTGCAGGCTGAAAAGCCGCAGGTGAGGAAAGTCCGGGCTTCACAGGGCAAGGATAACGGGTAACGCCCGCCGGGGGTGACCCCAGGACAAGTGCAACAGAGATATACCGCTGCGTCTTCAGCGCAGCAAGGGTGAAAAGGTGGGGTAAGAGCCCACCCGGCCCATGGAGACATGGGTTTTACGATGTAAACTCTATCCGAAGCAACGCCGTGGAGGGACAATAGATTAGCCCGATCGTCCCAGGGAGGCGGCTGGAACGCGTGAGCAATCGCGCGTCTAGATAGATGGCTGTCAAGACAGAACCCGGCTTATAGACCCGTGTCGCAACAAAAAGCACCGCTTAAGCGGTGCTTTTTGTTATTATTTTTCCCCTCGGATAATCTTCATGATCTCCTCCAGATGTCGGTCTGATTCATCCTGCTGATTTTGGAGCACTTGATCCATAAAGTCCTTTTCTCCAAAATGTTTGATCACATCCGCAAGGGCAGCGTGAACAGTATCCTTAACTTTCTCGAAATCAGGTCTGCCAAACGGAATACCGTGTTCAAAATCCGATTCCCAGTTACCATACAGGAAATCTGCAGCTTCTCCATTGGGATTTGCATAAGCTGTAGCATCCAAAGTGCACTGGATGTATTCCAAATCATGTATCAAAATCGGGATGGGTCTGCCGAAACGACGCACCCAGTAACCCTCATCCTGGAATCGACGGGCGACCTTTGCCAGCACATCCACCAGCTCCTTGTAGCCAACCGGCGCCTCCATAGTTTCATCTTCATAACCAATTTTGGTAATTCCCTGTTGCGCATACCAATCAAACAGCACCTCCATTTCCGGCGTCTGCTCGTAGCTATCAAAGATCATCGTTTCGTCCTGGCGCCAAAAGGCGTAATTCCAGCGTTCTTCGCTGTGAGGGCCAGCCCCAGGGCAATCCGCTTCTGTATTGTAGCTGACCGCGAAATCGGTCACATTACAAAAACCGCGGTATTCGTGCAGTTCATTGGAATAGGCAAAGAAAGATACGGCGTAAATCTCCGGCTCATCCCAACCGTCGAAAATCGGCTTCACTTTCTCATAAATAAATCGTTCTAAGTCAATCATCCCAACACCTTCCGCTTGCAATATATCAAAATTGATTGTGTCTGTCAAGAAACCGCGCCGTTCGAAATGGAAACGGCGCGGTTTGCTTTACTCTTCAGTTTCTTCCTTTTTCTCCTCGACGGGCATAGCCAGGCCGGCAACATCGCTGACCGGCAGGCTGAACACGATGCCCTGAGACTTCTTGCCCAGACCCATTTCCTTATACAGGGCGTTGAGCACATTATCGCGAATATCCTTGTCTACCACCATCATCAGGATTTCCTTGTCCGCATGGAGGGTGATGCCAAAGAAAGCGGCCGCATTCTCATTGACTACGCCTCTGGCGTTCAAAATGGTGCCGCCACGGACGCCCTGTTCCCGAGCCACACGCATGGCATCTTCGGCAAAGCCGGCGTTGATAATGACAAAAATGACCTCATGGTTATTTGTTTTCATGGTTACTCCCCCTTCTTCATGCGGTTATCGCTGAGGAACTGATACATATTCACGCCGATGACGCTGCTCAGCGGCACGGCAAAGGCAATGCCCTTGCCATTTTTAATGGTGGCGAATTTTTCTTCCAGTGTGTTCAAAATGGTATCTACCAGATCTTCCCGAACCACGCTGAGCACCACTGCTTTATTTAGGTTCAGGCCCAGCAGCTCCACCAAATCCGATGTGGCGGTACCCATACCGGGCAGCACCAGCTGGCAATTGACGGAAAACTGGCTCACAACGTCCAGATAAAATTCGCCCTTATTGCGATCCACCACCGTAAACAGGAGCTTCAGCTTTTTAATGGCGGATTCATTGACTGTATTTGCCATATTCGCTCCTCCTTACATAAAGTTGATGATCTGCTGATCATCCGCATCCAAAATGCGCTTCAGCGCGCGGCGTTCGCTGAGCTTTTCAGCCACGATACCCTTGAAGCCCAGCAGCTGAATGGTGATCAGCGGAGCCATGGCAACCAATGCTACCACGCCGAAGGCATCCGCCAAAACCGCAGCCTCACCCTGCAATGCCACGCACACACCGGTGGCAAAGGGCAGAATAAAGCCGGAGGTCATGGGGCCGCTGGCAACACCGCCGGAATCAAATGCGATGGCGGTATAAACTGGCGGCACAAACAGACTCAGCGCCAGAGAAATGAAATAGCCGGGAATGATGTAATACACCAAAGAGAAATCGAAAATGATACGGATCATACTCAGCGCGATGGCGCTGCCAACACCGATGCAAAGGCCCATCATCATGGACTTCTTGCTGACCAGGCCACCGGTGATATTTTCCACCTGGGCGTTCAGCACATGGATGGCCGGTTCCGCCAGCACTACCAGCACGCCAATGATCAGGCCAAATCCAACCAGCAGCCACTGGTTCATTTCAGACAGAGCAGCGCCCAGCTTGTAGCCAATGGGCATAAAGCCCACATTGACGCCGGTGAGGAAAATCACCAGACCCACATAAGTAAACAGTACACCTATGGCGATCTGTAGTAGCTTGCGCTTGGGCAAGCGCAGGAAAATAAGCTGGCAGATCAGGAAGCAAGCCACGATCAAGCCCAGAGCAACTGCCACTTCCTTGGCTGTATGACCTAAGGTATGGAGGAATGCAGCAAAAATATCATCGCTGACCATATAATCCGGGACCTGATACTGCATATCAGAAGTGGAGAAAATGCCCAGCAGCAGTACCGCCAGCATAGGACCTACGGAGCAAAGGGCCACTAGGCCGAAACTGTTTTCCTTGCTCTTACGGTCACCCAGAATACCAGCGATACCGACACCCAGGGCCATAATGAAGGGAACGGTTATGGGACCGGTAGTAACACCGCCGGAATCAAATGCCAGGGGAAGCAGACTTTCGTTACCGCTGACCACCAGCAACAGCGCCAGGGCAAACAGCAGCATATAAAACAGCATCAAAATATGGGACAGGCTAACCTTAAAGACGATCTTCAAAACGGAGATCACCAGGAACGCGCCGACACCAATGCCAACGGCATAGATCAGTACCGTGCCGTTCATGACGGCACTCACCTGCTTGGCCAGCACCTGCAGATCCGGTTCCGCCACAGTGATGAGCATACCCATCACGAAGCACACAACCAAAAGCAGCCAAAGTTTTTTCTGGCGGGAAAGGCCGGAACCCATATGAACACCCATCGGCGTCATAGCCAGGTCAGCGCCCAAATTAAACAGGCCGATGCCCAAAATCAACAGCACCGCGCCAACGGTAAAGGTGATCAATTCTGTGGCAGAAAAATCCACCAGCGGTGTCATTGCCAATATGTACACGATCAATGTGACCGGCAATGCTGACACCAGCGCTTCCTTAATTTTTTCAGATAATACTTTCAAATACCATCACTCATTTCATCGCATTAATACTCCAATTTTTTGCAGTTTTATTATACCAAATTACCTTTTGAGGAGCAAGGCATTTTTGTAAATTTTCTTGGAATAAAAGCAAAAAATGGAGGGGCCAAGCGGCCCCTCCGAATCCCACATTGGATTAGATTTCCTTACGCTTGTGTACCAGAGCTACGGTGCCGACCAGAGCCAGCAGCATAACGGCGGTCACATCCATCACGGGCATATCGCCGGTGATGGGAGCATTGTCGCTCAGGTTCAGCATCAGGCTGGAAAGCTCAGCCTCAGTCAGGCCCAGGGACAGAATGTACTCCTTGGCCTCAACCTGCAGGTCAGCAGCGCTCAGATCTTCCACGCCGAAGGCCTTCTCCAGGGACTTGATGATATTGCTGTTTGCGATGGCATCATACTTCTCGGTGCCAGCCTCTACGCCGTAGTAGTTGTAGTAAGTGGTCATGTAGTCAGCCACAACTTCGTCATAAGTTGCGCCCATCAGGCACTCCAGCAGCGCGGTTACGAAACCTGCGCGGTCCTTGCCCTCGGTGCAATGGACCAGGTAGACGCCCTTGTTCTCAGCGAAGAAACGCAGACCATTTGCCAGACCGGCCTTGAAATCGTCAGCGGCGAAATCAACGCCCAGGTTCAGATAGATCACCTTCTGGCCGGCATAGTAGGTTTCGGCAAAGCCGGGATAATTGGCGGCATCCTCAGCGGAGTCAGCCAGGTTCATGATCACGGTAACGCCAGCGGCTTCGATGGCAGCATCGGCATACTCGTTACGGCCCAGCTCGGGGTTGATGGGAGAGGAGCTGCGGAACAGCTTGCCCAAGCCCATGCCGCTGGTGACAACATTACGGAAGTTGGCGAATGCGGCATCGGACAGATGGGCATAATCGCCGCGCTCGTTGGTACGATTCAGCTCATGGAGCAGGTATTCGCCCATGTAGCCAGCCTTCTCAGCCAGCTCGAAGGTGACCAGGATGGGGAATGCAACGCCTTCGCAGGCGGTCCAGTACCAGTTGCCGGCTTCGTCGGTGCCCTTAATGGCAATGCCATAGGTCTCAGCGAAGTTGCCCATGTTGATCGCCATGGAAATATAGCCGGTGGGAGCGCCGGTCTCGGTCTTGCCCAGGATGATGGCGGGCTTGCCGGAGTCGACATAGGAATAGGTGGGCACAACAGGCAGCACCAGTTCCTGATCCAGGAACTTAACGGTGACCAGGTCGCCCCAGGTCAGGCCCAGTACGTCCACAAAGTTAACAGCTTCACAGTCGGTGTAAACATTGCCGTACTTGGTCATCCAAACATTGTTGGTCAGGCCGCCAATGGTAACAACGCCATCCCAAACATCCTCAACGGTATTGCGGATGGAGATACGGCCGCTGCCGGTGACTTCGCTATAGTCCAGCTTCATGCCGGCGTACTTGGCAAGCAACGGGCTATTGGTGGCGGCAACAACGCCATCTTCAAAGCCCTGGATGTAGTTGGCAAGAACCATGTAGTCTTCCATCACATAGTCCAGCACATTCACAGCGCCGCTGAACATGGCAAAGCCGTCGCCCAGGTCGCGCAGGGTGTAGTTATAGCCTGCCAGGTTATAGTTGGCAGTCAGGTCCAGGTCTTCGTAAACGCCGGTCTCCTTATTGTAGACCTTAACATTCTTAACGCGGTATTCGCCGGTGGGGCCGCCGACCCAAACGCCCTTTTCGTCCATCTGGACGGTGGACTCGATGGATGCGTCGATGTCATAAGTAATGCCGGAAACATGGAGGAAGCCACCAACCTGAACATCAGGCGCCTGACGGGCGCCCCATTCCAGGGCATCCAGCAGCTGCTGGCCTGTGATGGTCTGCAGGCAGGCCACATTGCCGAAGGTGTGGATGGTCTTGCAGCTCTGATAGGTCAGTTCGCCGGTGATGGCGCCGTTACGGACGCCACCGCCGTTCATATTGGCAACATCCACATCCATGTCCATATTATCGAACAGGTAATACAGCGCGTCAGCGGCAAAGTCGCCGGTGTTGGTTTCCTGGATACGAACCAGGCGGTTGCCTTCAGCGTCATAGTTGTCGAAAGTCAGCTCGGTGCTGCCGATCACCTGGCCCAGCTGTGCCTGCAGGGCGGAAATCCAAGCAGTTTCAATAGCTTCCACATCAGCGTCCTTTTCATAGACGGACAGATCGGTGATCAGAGAGGTGGAGATGGTGCCGTCTGCAGAAATGGTCAGCTTGCCGACAGCCTTCAGATACTCGCCGGTCTGGGTCAGCAGAACGGTGTTGCCTTCCTTGTCAGCAACTTCCTTGCCCTCAACGGTGCTGTGGGAGTGGCCGTCAATGAAAACATCCAGGCCGGTGGTATTGGCGATCAGCTCTTCAGAGGTCCAGGGCTGGGAGGACAGGTCATCACCCAGGTGGCCCAGCGCGATCACGATATCCGCCTCTGCGTTTGCAGCGTCAATGGCAGCCTGCGCAGCATTGTAAAGAGCCTGGCCGTCGTCGCCGCCCAGGATGTCATAAATGTAGTTGCCATTCTCATCCTGGAAATAAGCGGGAGTGGACTTGGTGAAGGATTCGGGAGTGGTGATGCCAACGAAGGCGATCTTCACACCGTTGACTTCGAAGACCTTGTAGCTATCCAGCACAGACTCGCCGGCAACGCCGTTCTCGGTGTGGATAAAGTTACAGGACACATAGTCAAAGTTTGCCCATTCCAGCACATTCATGGTGCCTTCCATGGTGTAGTCGAACTCATGATTGCCCAGGGTGGCCAGGTCATAGCCAACAGCATTCATGATGTCGATGATGGTCTTGCCCTTGTCCATAGAGCCATAGGCAGTGCCCTGGATATGGTCGCCGGCATCCACCAGCAGAGCGCCGGGGATACTATCCTTCAAAGTGGCCAGCTGGGAATAAGTATTGTCGCCATCAATGTAGGTGTGAATGTCGTTGGTGTACAGGATCACGATCTCATCGGAGTCCGCAGCCCAAACACCGCTCACGGGAATCAAAAGCAGGGAAAGCGCCAAGATAATGCTCAAGAGTTTCTTCATTGTAATGCCTCCTACAGTTTTTTAGAGCTATCCACATATTACCACATTTTGTTGCAAAAAGAAAGTAGTAAATACTATATATAGTAGAATTAATTTTTGTTTAATATTACTAATTTTTTTCTTATGTCACATCATTTGTCCCATGTTTCCGCAACACACAAAAGCAAAAAATCCCCCGGACAAAAGTCCGGGGGATCGTATTGATGCTTTGCAGCTATTGATTACTCGAAGATTTCGGTGACAACACCGGAACCGACGGTACGGCCGCCTTCACGGATAGCGAAACGCAGGCCCTTCTCGATAGCGATGGGGGTGATCAGCTCGACGTTCATAACAACGTTGTCGCCGGGCATGCACATCTCAGTGCCTTCGGGCAGGGAGATGATGCCGGTAACGTCGGTGGTACGGAAGTAGAACTGAGGACGATAGTTGTTGAAGAAGGGAGTATGACGGCCGCCTTCTTCCTTGGACAGGACGTAAACCTGGCCAGCGAACTTGGTCAGAGGCTTAATGGAGCCGGGCTTGCACAGAACCTGACCACGCTCGATGTTCTTCTTGTCGATACCACGCAGCAGAGCGCCGATGTTGTCGCCAGCTTCAGCGTAGTCCAGCAGCTTGTGGAACATTTCGATGTCGGTGCAGACGGTTTCCAGCTTGTCTTCACGCAGGCCGACGATCTCGACCTTGTCGTTCTTGTTGATCTGGCCACGCTCAACACGACCGGTAGCAACAGTACCACGGCCGGAGATGGTGAACACGTCTTCGACGGGCATCAGGAAGGGCATATCAGCCTTACGGTCGGGAGTGGGGATATAGCTGTCAACAGCATCCATCAGAGCCTTGATGCAAGCATACTCAGGAGCATTGACATCGTTGGACTCGCAGATCAGAGCGTTCAGAGCGGAACCCTGGACAACAGGGATGTCGTCGCCGGGGAACTCGTAGAAGGACAGAGTCTCACGGATCTCCATCTCAACCAGCTCCAGCAGCTCGGCGTCGTCAACCAGGTCAGCCTTGTTCATAAACACAACGATAGCGGGCACGCCAACCTGACGAGCCAGCAGCAGGTGCTCCTTGGTCTG
>JAZOAD010000038.1:0-47220 GCA_045595225.1 Faecousia sp. | reverse complement strand
ACCTCGGACATATTGGAAGCCAGCAGGAACTGGATGGCCTTGCGGATGTTATCGTAGATCCGGCGGCCTTCGCCAACGGCGGCTACGATGGTGGCAAAGTTATCGTCAGCCAGCACCATGTCGGCCACGTTCTTGGTAACGTCGGTGCCGGTGATGCCCATGCCCACGCCGATGTCGGCGGACTTGATGGAGGGGGCGTCGTTGACACCGTCGCCGGTCATGGCGCAGATGGCGCCGTTGGCCTTCCAGGCGTTGACGATGCGGGTCTTATGCTCCGGCTGCACGCGGGCGTAGACGCCGTACTTTTTGACGAATTCACAGATCTCGTCATCGGAAACATTGTCCAGCTCAGCGCCGGTAATGGCTTCGGAAGCGTCGGTGATGATGCCCAGCTCCTTGGCGATGGCAACGGCGGTGTCCTTATGGTCGCCGGTGATCATCACGGCCCGGATGCCGGCGTTGCGGCATTCCTCGATGGCGGCCTTGACCTCGGGACGGACAGGGTCGATCATGCCGGTCAGACCCAGGAATACCAGTTCCTTTTCCAGGAATTCGGGGGTGTTGTCGGCAGGCTTTTCGCTCCAATCCCGCTTGGCAGCGGCCAGCACACGCAGAGCCTTGTCTGCCATGGCCTTGTTGGCGGCCATGATCTCGGCCCGCTTTTCTTCGGTCATGGGCTTCACTTCGCCGTTTTCATAGTAGTAGGCGCAGCGGGACAGAACCACATCGGGGCCGCCCTTGGTGTACTGCACGAAGCTGCCGCCCAGGTCATGGATGGTGGACATCATCTTACGGCCGGAGTCGAAAGGCGCCTCATCCACACGGGGAGCGCGCTTCTCCAGATCCTGCTTCTTCAGACCCAGCTTGCAGGCGAAGTTGACCAGAGCGCACTCGGTAGGTTCGCCTTCTGCCTGGTCGTTCTCGTTCAGGTTGGCGTCGGAGCAGAGCGCCATGGCGGTGGCCACCAGCTCGGCTTCGCCCAGATGATCCACAACGGTCATCTTGTTCTGGGTCAGAGTGCCGGTCTTATCGGAGCAGATGACCTGGGTGCAACCCAGAGTTTCTACAGCGGTGAGTCGGCGGATGACGGCGTTGCGCTTACTCATATTGGTGACGCCGATGGAAAGCACCACGGTCACAACGGTGGCCAGGCCTTCGGGGATGGCGGCGACCGCCAGGGAAACGGCGACCATGAAGGTTTCCAGGATCACGATCAGGGTGTGGCCCTGCTGAGAAAGCTCGCCGCGGGCCATAAACAGATTGAAGGCGAAGATGAAAATACAGATGCCCAGCACCATCTTGCTCAGCAGCTTGCCCAGCTCATCCAGCTTGCGCTGCAGGGGAGTCTGCTCTTCGGCGGTGGCGGCCAGGGCGCCGGCTATCTTACCCATTTCGGTGTTCATACCGGTGCCTACGATGACAGCCTTGCCACGGCCGAAAACCACGGTGGAGCCCATGTAGCACATATTTTTTCGGTCACCCAGGGGGATATCTTCCTGGCCCTCTGCCATACCCAGAGCTTCCAGCACCTTGTTGACAGGAACGGATTCGCCGGTCAGAGCGGCTTCCTCAATCTTCAGGGAAGCGTTTTCGATGATACGGCCATCAGCGGGAACAGCGTCGCCTGCTTCCAGCAGCACCACATCGCCGGGCACCAGCTCGTCGGAGCGGAGAATGACCAGCTTGCCGTCGCGCAGGACTTTACAGGTGGCCGCTGTCATGGTTTGCAGCGCTTCAATGGCAGCTTCTGCCTTGCTTTCCTGCACAACACCCAAAATGGCGTTCAGCAGAACCACGGCCAAAATAATGATGACCTCCGCCCATTCATTTTCGCCGGCCAGCATTCCGGTCAGGGCGGAAACAGCGGCTGCGATCATGAGGATGATCAGCATGGGGTCCTTCAGCTGCGCCAGGAAGCGCTGCAGCAAAGTGGGCTTTTCAGCCTCTTTGAGCTTATTGGGGCCATACTGCGCCAGTCGCTTACTGGCTTCCTCGGTGGACAGGCCCTCCGGGCCTACACCAAAGGATTGCAGGACCTCCTGCGCGGATTGGGTGTAGTTTTTTTCCATGGAATACTCTCCTTACAAAAAAATAAAGACCTATACGCTTCCCAGCGCATAAGTCTCACTCTGACAAGCAAACCGGGCGCCTAAATCATGACACCGAAATGACGGAATTGCTGCACACGACTGAAAGCCGTGCGGAATTACTCCCTTATGATGGCTTAATTATAACAAACAATTACAAAAATGCAAGTGTTTTTGAAAAATTCTGCGGAATCATTTATCAATAATAGGGAAATACCCGACAGTTGCCTGTCGGGTATTTTAAAAAGCAAGAAATTACAGACCGGCCTTTTCCAGCAGAGCGGGAACCTTGGCTTCCCAACCCAGCGCCATGATATGTACGCCCTGGCAGTAGGGACGGCACTCACGGATGATCTTGGCAGCGATCTCAACACCGGTGACACCGGCCTTGGCGGCTTCCTTGTCGGCAGCCAGCATGTCGATCATTTCCTGAGGAACATGGACACCGGCCACGTTGTTGTTCATGAACTTGGCCATGCCGGCGGACTTGGGAATGATGACACCCAGCTGCACGGGCTTGCCGAATTCCTTGGCGCGCTCCATGAACTTAATGAACTTCTCGGACTCAAAGACGGCCTGGGTCTGGAAGTACTCGGCACCGGCCATGACCTTGCGCTCCATCTTGGCCAGCTGAGCGTCCACAGAGTCGGAAATGGGGGACACAACAGCGCCCTTGGCGAACTTGGGAGGCTCGCCCACCAGGGGGTTGCCGGCCAGGTCCACGCCCTTTTCCAGCTGGCTGACAGTATGCAGCAGGGAAACAGAGTCCAGATCGAATACGGGCTTTGCGCCGGGATGGTCGCCCATCTTGGTGTGGTCGCCGGTCAGGCACAGGATGTTCTCAATGCCCAGAGCGGCAGCGCCCAGCAGCTCGGACTGCAGCGCGATGCGGTTGCGGTCGCGGCAGGTCAGCTGCAGAATGGGAGTCAGACCGGCCTGCTTCAGCATGACGCAGGCGGGGAAAGAACCCATACGCATAACAGAGGACTGGTTATCGGTGATATTGACGGCAGTGATGCCGGACAGGTATTCCTTGGCTTCTTCCACCACATGACCCATGTGGCAACCCTTGGGAGGGCCAACTTCGGCGGTGACAACAAACTGACCGTCATTGAACAATTCAGTAATTCTCATTGTATATTACTCCTTTACATTACACTTCGTTGTCGGTGGCGTAGTTGCGCACCTGAATGGGGCACTTCAGAGCATCCAGACGGCCGATCTTTTTCAGCTTCTGGTAGATCCGCTCCCAGCCGCATTCCATATTGGGATCCACTTCGCACTTGCCGTTCTTGGCGCCGCCGCACTGGCCGTTCGCCAGGCTCTTGGAGCAGGCGGTCAGGGGGCAGATGCCGCCGGTCAGGTTCAGGAAGCATTCGCCGCACTGCTGGCAGTCGTGCTCCAGCGGGGTAACGCCCTGGAAACCGGGCAGGCGATAGGTGTCGCAGCCGGCGCAGACCTTCTTGTTGTCGTAAGCTTCGGCAACGGTCTGCACGCCAACGCCGCAGGAGAACACCAGGATCATGTCCGCGGCTTCGATGGCGGCCTGGTGCTTCTGCAGGCGGACCTTCAGGTTTTCCACATTGCAGATATAGTCGGTGGTGATGATGCCGGTAACAATGCCGCGTTCCATCATTTCCTTCTGCAGGGCATCGGCTTCAGCTTCGGGGAAGCGAATTTCCTTACAGCCGTGGCAGTTGATGATGAAGACCTTGCCGGTTACCAAAGCGTCAATGGCTTCTCTTGTTTTCAGTTCGGTGATCAACATATTACTTCATCCCCCTTACTGCGTTTTTACCCATCTTGATCATGGTGACCAGCGGGATCTTGGAGGAGCAGATATACTCACAGCATCTGCATTCCATGCAGTCCATGATGTTTCTGTCCTTCAGGGCCTGGGCATCGTTCACCAGCTTAGCGAAATACAGAGGCTGCAGGCTCATGGGGCACACATCGGCGCAGCGACCGCACTTGATGCACTCCACGGTTTCGGTTTCGTCGGTTTCTACGGCGATGATGCCGTTGGAGCCCTTCATAATGGGGGCTTCCAGACCGGTCTGCACAAAGCCCATCATGGGGCCGCCGGCCTTGATGGTGGCGTCTGCATTGGTAATGCCGCCGCAAGCGTCTACCAGAGCCTGTGCGGGAGTACCGATTTTGACGATAAAGTTGCCGGGCTCCTTGATATAAGGACCGGTGACGGTGGTGATACGCTCCACCAGCGGCATGCCGGTCTTAATGGCGTCGGCAATGGCCTTGACGGTGGAAACATTGCTGACGCAGGCGCCTACATCGGCGGGCAGCTTGCCGCTGGGCACGCTGCGGCCCATGGCTCGCTTGATCAGCATTTTTTCGCCGCCCTGGGGATACTGGGTGGCAACTTCCAGAACTTCGATACCCTCGATGCCGGCGGCCTTTTCCCGCAGCAGCGCGATGGCATCGGGCTTGTTCTCTTCGATGACGATGATGCCCTTGGGGGCGGCAACCGTCTTCATCTCTGCCTGCAGGCCGAAGATGATATCGTCAGCAAACTCCAGGAGCATTCTGTGGTCAGCGGTCAGCAGAGGCTCGCACTCGCAGGCGTTGACCAGAACAGCGTCGATGGGCTTGCCGGGGTTCAGTTTTACATAGGTGGGGAAGCCTGCGCCGCCCATACCCACGATACCGGCTTCCTTGACGATCTCGATGATCTCGGCGGGAGTCAGCTCGTCCAGGGATTTGTTAGGCTTGACGGAGTCGTGCAGGGTGTCCTGGAAGTCATTCTTGATGACAACAGACAGGCAGGTGCCGCGGTTGGCGTGGGGACGGTCTTCCACAGCGATAACGGTACCACTGACGGAGGAATGGACAGGGGCGGAGATGAAGCCGGCCTGCTCGCCGATCTTCTGACCCACCTTCACATAGTCGCCCACGGCGACGATGGGATTGGCAGGGGCGCCCAGGTGCATTGCCATGGGGATGACGGCGATCTCGGGAGCGGGGAAGCGAACCAGAGCTTTGTGTTCGGTGGGTTCCTTGCCTTCCACGGGATGAATGCCGCCGTACCAGCCTTCAAAACGCTTTTCACGGATGGCCTTGACATAGTCATTGACCACCTTGAAATTGACCTTGGAGTAGTCACGCAGTTGAACGCTCTGGCTGGTCAGCTCCTCCAGGCGGCCCTGCTTGGCAAGACGCTGCTGGATCTTTTCCCAGGCGCAGTCCTTATCGGGGCTGACTTCGCATTTGCCGTTCTTGGCGCCGCCGCACTGGCCGTTGATCAGGCTCTTGGAGCAGTCCACGATGGGGCAAACGCCGCCGGTTATGTTCAGGTAGCACTGAGCGCAGGCGTCGCAGGCCTTCTTGGTCAGCGCCATGCCGTGATGGCCGGTGTAGTTCAGAGAGTTGGTGGCGGTGTAGACGGGGACCTCAGCCCAGGCAGCGATGGTCTGGACGCCCAGGCCGCAGGACACCACAAAAATATGCTCGGTGCCTTCGGGGACAACATCCACCAGCTTGCGTTCGGTTTGGGTCTTGTTGCACAGGAAGTCGATGCAGACGCTGCCTGTGACATTCTTGCCCTGCTGCTTGGCAATGTTTACAAATGCTTCGCAATCGGGCTCGTTCACGGTTTCAAATTCCTTGAAACACTTGTTGCAGGCAATGACGAAGATATTGTCCACGCCGTTGAGAGCGCTTACCAGTTCTTCTTCAGCCTTCAACCGATACTTGGTATAGTTTTCCAATTTCTCACCTTCCCTAAAAATGATGCAAAACTATAATTTTGATATGTTCATGCCCGGCTGGTTTCCCTTCGGGCATACTACAAAGCCAGTATAGCATAAATATTTCCTGTTTGCTAGTACCAAAAGCAAGTTTTCCCGGAAAAAAGCGAAATTTAGACAAAGAAACCGGAACGGCAGCTCCGGTTTCTTGTTGTGGAAATTCAAATTATCGTTTGTCACTCCCCCGTTCGGTCATTGCGAGGAGCGAAGCGACGTGGCAATCCCCCGGTTAGAAGAAAAAATGTATCGAGAAGCATCGTCCAAATCCTTTGGGGGTTGCCACGGTAGGGGTAGGCCGGATACGCCGATTTGAACTACCCGATAAAACGCAATTTGTCACTTCACCAATTTGCCCCAATAGGCGGTGCCGTCGGGCGTGACGCCGGTAACGGTCAGGCTTTGGTCGCCGTTTTCAAAATCCCGGCACAGATGGAGCCTGCCGCCTGTCAGCAGCGGATCGTGGTAGGCAAGGGAACGGATCTGACTGATTTTGGGCTCGTTATTATCGTCGGTGTGGAAGATCAGCTCCCAATCGCCGGCCACGGGAAGAGCGGGGGATAGAACTTCGCCGCTGAAGGGCTCCGGCGCCAAGACCGGCCAACCGTCCACGAAGAACATGGGCCTTATCATCATGTAGTGGCGGCGGAAGCTGAGGCGGCCGTCAAATTTTTCCCGGTAGGCATTCACCATGGCGCCGTCACGGACATGGTGGATGAAGAACCAGGCCTGTCGGTTGGGATCAAAGAAAGGTACGCCATGGCCGGGGCCCCGGAAGCCGCCGAACTGCCAGGCTTTGTCGGTATTTCCGGCGTTGGGCGCGGCGGCGGAGAATTGATAGCTGCCCGCCAGCTTTTCACCCAGGGCATCTTCTACTAAATTTCGGCCCTGCCGATCGGTGTAGGGGCCGGTGACGGATCGGCTGCGGCCCACCCGGATATCGTAGCCGTCGCCCAGCCAGCCGTAGGATTGGAACAGGTAATACCAGCCGGTTTCCGGAGCATAGCATACGGCGGCGCCTTCCGGGCCATCCAGCCGGAAATTGCTGGCTTTTCTGGAAATACAGATCCCCAAATGCCGGGGGTCGCCATTGGCGGGCAGGCCGGTATCGGGGTTCAATTCCTTTATGTGGATGCCGCCGAAAAAGGAACCGTAGACCAGGTAACAACGGTTATTGTCCCAAATAATGTGGGGGTCGATGGCGTTGGGGAAGGTGTCGTCGGTGCCCCAGGTGTCGGCAACCACGCCCCGGTTTTCGAAGGGGCCAAGGGGATCTTTGGCTACGGCCAGCCAGATGCGGGATTCGCTGCTGCCAAAGGCCCGGGTGGCGGAATAGTACATCCGGTACTCGCCGCGGACACATTCCACAAAGGGCGCCCAAAAATTATGGGTGGGCGGAAAATCTCCGTTATCCCGGCCGGTGCGGATGGCATCTTCGGACAGCGTGTTGCCGTGGTAGGTAAATGCCACCAGGTCGGGGGAGGAACGGACCGGAATGCCGATGCGGTCCTCCACCCCTAAAGCAGGGCCGAAGGTATCGGTGCAGTAGGAATAGTAGCGATTTGTGGCCGGGTCGAAGAACATGGAGGGGTCATGAGAGCCGGCGAAGGGGTTTTCGTGTACATTGTAGTCATTTAACCGGAAGTATTTGGACATGGCGGCAAGTTCCTTTCCGAGGATGTGGTTTCAGGGGATACAGGTTCACAAATTATACAAAATCGGTGTAATTTTTTGTACGAGATACACAAAAACATAGTGCGCTTTTTGCTGTTTGCTATAAAATAACACAAAAAATAGCGGTTGTAAAGCATTGACTTTTGGGCTTGTCAGTAGTATGATAAATTAGTGAAGTAATTTACTTTTATCCAAAGTATATTCTGCGGAAGGAGTGTCCGTTCCGCTGTTTTCCAAGTAACGGTAAGGAGGAGCCCACTATGGTAAGGAACAGGAAGAAATTGTGGAGAAGGGGATTGAGCCTCTTGCTTGCGGCGGGCATTTTGCTGCCTGCGGCTGGCGGCGGCGTGGCGGCCAGCGCGGCGGAAAGCAGCGTAGGCGGCAGCTCCTGGTCCCAGGACAGTTACATTAGTGAACGGATCTCCAACAATTACAGCCGGGTCAGCGCGGGGTATACCGCTCCGCTTTATACCGGCGAGGATTTGGTCGTTTTCCATTCGTGGGCTACTACTTCCAGCGAGATGGTGGCGTACCAAAGTATGACGGCAGATCAGACGCTTGAGATGTCGTTTTCTGTGCCTGCTGACGGATTGTACGCGGTGAAGTTCCGTTATCAATCCCAGGATGAATCGGTGCTGCCCATTGAATTTTCCATGGAAGTGGATGGGGCGTATCCTTTCTACGAGTGCCGCAATGTGGAACTGCCCTTTACCTGGATCCCGGATGCGGAGCCTTCCTTCGACCGTTACGGCGATGAGATCGTCACCGTGCCGGAAAAGGCTTTCCAATGGGAAGAAGGCTATTTCCTGGATTCCAGCTCCCGGCACTCCGAGCCGCTGCTGCTGCAGCTGAGCGCCGGCGAACACAGCATTCGCCTGACGGTGGAAAGCGGTACATTCCTGCTGGAACGCGTTTCTTTGTGCGCCACGGAGCAGGTGGCGGTCTACACCGGCGCCCAGACGGCCGCAGGTAACCAGATCATTGAAATTCAGGCAGAGGATTTTGCCTATACCAATGATTCCTCCATCCACGCCATGACCGATTATGATACCGCTGTTTGGCCTTACGAGGTGAAGGATACATTATTAAATGTAATAGATGGCGATTCCTTCGACACTGCCGGCCAAAGCATTACCTACACGGTGGATGTAAAAACCGCCGGTTATTACTACATTGCCATGAACTATTCCCAGCCGGACAAGACGGATTTCCCTGTGTTTATGGATGTGCGCGTGGATGGCAAGATCCCCAATTCCGCGTTCCAGGCTTATCAGGTGGACTATTCCACCAAGTATACCAAGCACACCCTGCAGGATCAGGAGGGCAATTACCTGGCGGTGTATCTGGAGGAAGGCCAGCATACTCTTTCCCTGACCCTTTCCCTGGATCCCATTACCTACGCGCTGGAAACCATTGAAGAAATTATGTCCGGTGTCAACGATCTGGCACTGGAAATTACCAAGGTGGCCGGCACCAACGCTGACCAGTACCGTGACCTGCAGCTTTCCAACTACATTCCCGGCCTGGAGGATACCCTGAACGGCTACGCCGCCCGGCTGGAGGCGCTGGAAAAGAGCGCGCTGATCTATGTGGACGGCAAAAAGAATGTTTCCATTATGTCTTCTCTGCTGATCGCCGCCAATCAGCTGCGGTCCCTGGCGGAGGAGCCGGATGAAATTCCTTACCGTATTGCGGAGCTTTCTTCCAGCACCAACTCGGTCAACCATCACCTGGCTAACACCATTGACCATCTGCTGGAAAACAGCGTGGCGCTGGATGCCATCTATGTGTATCAAGCCGATGCCAAGCTGCCTAAGGCGCCCGGCTTCTTCAAGTCCCTGTGGATGAATATCCAGCGGTTCATCGCTTCCTTTACGGACCGCAGCTATTCCACTACCAATACCGACGCTGAGCATCTGCAGGTGTGGGTCAACCGCTCCAGCCAGTATGTGCAGGTGATGCAGCAGATGATCGACGAATATTTCACTCCCGCTACCGGCATCGCCGTGGATATTTCCATTATGCCGGACCAGTATAAGCTGGTGCTGGCCAATTCCTCCGGCAACGCGCCGGATGTGGCCACCGGCATCAACTACACCATCCCCTATGAGCTGGCCATTCGCGGCGCGCTGGTGGATATGGCCCAGTTTGCCGATTTCCGGGAAGCGGCGGCGGATTACGAAGCCGGCTTCTTCCTTACCGGCACCATCGGCGACAAAGTGTACGCCATGCCGGAAACCATGAATTTCTGGGTACTGATGTATCGCAGCGATATTTTGGACAAGCTGGGTCTGGAAGTGCCCAATACCATGGACGATGTGATTGACATGCTGCCGGAGCTGCAGATGCGTGGCCTCAATTTCTACTATCCCACCGCCGGTATGATCGCCATGCGTAACTTCCACGGCACCACGCCCTTGCTGGTACAAAACGGCGGCGCGCTGTACGCCGGCGTGGCCCAGGATGGCACTACGCTGGGCAGCGAGGAGTCCGTTGCCGGCTTTACCGCGCTGACGGATCTGTTCACGGTGTACAATATGCCGGTGAATATTGACAATTTCTATCAGCACTTCCGCAACGGCGACCTGCCCATTGGCATTGCTGACTATGGCACCTACAACCTGCTGAAGAACGCCGCGCCGGAGCTGGACGGCTCCTGGGAGATCGCCTTGGTGCCCGGCACTATGCAGGAGGACGGCACCGTCGACCGCAGCACCTGCGGCTGCGCCGAATCCACCGTTATTTTTAAGAGTGATTCGGAGCGGGAAGCCAAGGCCTGGGAATTCATCAAGTGGTGGTCCTCTGCCGATGTGCAGGCGGAGTTCGGTCAGACCATGCAGATCATCTACGGCGATGAGTATTTCTGGCCCACGGCCAATACCCAGGCTCTGGCCCAGCTACCGATCGAAAGCGATGACATGGAGATTTTCCTGCAGTTCGCGAAAAATGTGGTGGATGTGGCCCGTGTGCCCGGCACCTATATGCTGGAGCGTGAAATGAGCAACGCCTTCAACTCCGTGGTGGTGGACGGCGACAGCGTTCAGTCCCGTCTGGACGCGGCGGTGAAGACCATTGACCGTGAAATTCTGCGAAAGCTGGAGGAATTCGGCTTTATTGACTCGGAAGGCAATGTGATCGAATACTACTACATTCCCGATATTGAAAGCGTAAAAGAGATCCTCGGAAGAACAGAGGAAGGAGGTGAGCCGCAATGAAACAGACAGAGCAGAACGCCAATTTGACCCCTCCGGAAAACGCTTTGCCCCGGAAGCGAAACAAGATCTCCCGCCGGGAGAATAACTGGCATGGCTGGGCCTTTGTGGCTCCCTACGCGCTGATCTTCTCGATTTTTATTCTTGTGCCGGTTATTTTGGCGGTGATCTTGTCCTTTACCAATTTTGACGCGGTGCAGTTTCCCAAGTGGGTGGGCTTCCTCAACTACATTACCCTGCTGACCAACGACGAGATCTTTATGAAGTATGTCCTGCCCAATACGGTGATCTACGCCGTGGTGGTGGGCATCGGCGGCTATGTGCTGTCCTTCATTCTGGCCTGGGCACTGTGCAACCTAAGTAAGCTGCCCCGTACCATTTGCGCGCTGATTTTGTATTCCCCCAGCATGACCACCGGCGTTGCCATGGCGGTGCTGTGGAAGGTCATTTTCTCCGGCGACCAGTCTGGCCTTCTCAACTCCTGGCTCATGGAGCTGGGCATCATTAATGAGCCCATCATTTGGCTGATCAATGCCGACTATGTGCTGCCCATCGTGATCATCATTGGACTTTGGTCCTCTATGGGCATCGGCTTCCTTTCCATGATCGCCGGTATTTTGAATACGGATGAAACACTCTACGAAGCCTCCGCCATCGACGGCGTCAGCAACCGCTTCCAGGAGATGATCTACATCACCATCCCCCAAATGAAGCCCCAGATGCTGTTCGCGGCGGTGATGGCCATCGTAGGCGCGTTCCAAAATGGCCTGATCTCCTCTTTGCTGGTGGGAAACCCCTCTCCGGGCTACGCCTCCCAGCTGCTGGTGAACCATATTGAAGACTATGGTTTCCTGCGCTATGAAATGGGCTACGCGGCGGCGGTTTCTGTGGCGCTGCTGCTGATCGTGCAGCTGTTCAGTAAGGCTGCCAATGCCCTGCTGACCGAAAAAGATCCTTACGGAAAGAAAGGAGGGAAACCGGATGGCGTACAAGGGGAAGAGAATTAATCCGAAAAAGTTTGATCGCAGCCAGATCAAGATCCTGCTGATCATTCTGCCATTGGTCATCTTCATGGCCATGCCTATCATCTTTATTATCAACCATGCCTTTAAGCCCATGGAAGAGCTGTTCGCGTTCCCACCTACCTTCTTTGTGCGCAACGCCACTCTGGAAAACTTCACCAAGCTGGTGAAATTCAGCCAGGCCAGCTCCGTGCCCCTGAGCCGCTACATTTTCAACAGCTTGATCGTGACGGTGCTGACGGTGGGCCTTTCCGTATTTTTGACCACTTTATCCGCCTTCGCCCTGGCGAAGATCAAGTTTAAGGGCCGCAATCTGCTGACCCAGATCAATCAGATCGCCATTATGTTCGTCGGTACCGCGGTGCTGATCCCCCGGTATATCGTCATTTGTCAAACCGGTCTGATCGACACGGTGTGGGCCCATGTACTGCCCCTGGTGGCAATGCCTGTGGCGCTGTTCCTGGTAAAGCAGTTTGTGGAGCAGGTGCCGGATTCCCTTTTGGAAGCGGCCTATATGGATGGCGCCAGCGATTGGCAGGTCTACTGCAAGGTGATCATGCCCATGATCAAGCCGGCCATTGCCACGGCGCTGATCCTGGTGTTCCAGCAGGTTTGGACCAACATGGAAACTTCCAATTACTTTGTCAACGATGACGGCATGAAGACCTTGACCTTCTACATGAACACCCTGGCAAACGCCAACAATACGGTGGCCGGTCAAGGCGTGGCGGCAGCCGCGTCGCTGATCATGTTCCTGCCCAACCTGATTTTGTTCATCGTGCTGCAGCGCTCCGTGATGAATACCATGGCCAATTCCGGCATTAAGTAAGGGGGGCGCGGTATGAAATTACAAAAAACCTCCAGGCGCGTATCCGTGGCGGCGCTGCTTTTGGTGGCGGTGCTGCTGTTCGGCGCTGTTTCCGCCTTCGCGGAAACCCCTTATGTGACCTATACCATTGACGGTTATGGCTGGATCCGCCAAACCCAGACCGCTTACCTGGCCCACAGCACCATCACCAAGTTCGGCGATGAAAGCCTGGCTTCTCCCAGCGATATGATCGTCACGGAGGACGGCACCATTTATGTGGCCGACTCCGGCAACAAGCGCATCGTCATCGGCAATATGGATGGCGAGCTTTTGGACATTATCGGTGAAGGTACCCTGGTCAATCCCAGAGGCCTGTTCGTCACCGATGACGGACTCATCTATGTGGCCGACCGGGATGCCAAAACCATTTTTGTCTTCGACCGGGACGGCCAGGTGGTTAAGACCTACGGCCGGCCGGATAGCCCGCTGTACGGCGCTACCCAAGATTTTCTGCCCATTGAGATCGTGGTAAACGACGCGGGCATTATGTACATTATCTGCGAATCCAATACCAACGGCATTGTGGAGATCTCTCCCACCGACGGCGGCGTGTTTTTGGGCTATTTCGGTACCAATATGACCTCTGTCAGCGCCATGGACGTGATCTATCGGGCCATTTTGACCGACGCCCAGCGGGCAAAATTAGTCAGCAATATGCCCGCCACGCCCACCAATCTGGCCATTACGGAAAAGGGCTTGATCTACACCGTGACCCGCGGCAATCAGAATGACACATTGAAGCTGCTGAACATTGCCGGCACCAACATGATCAAAAATGAGGACGATACCTATGCCACGACCCCTGTGGCGGTGGTTTCCGGCTATCACGACAATGTGTATGTGGCGGATCAGCAGGGTTACATCTTCGAGTACAACTCTGAGGGTGAGCTGCTGTTCGTGTTCGGCGGTCCCGATGACGGCAGCCAGCGCGTGGGCCTTTCCTCCATGGTTTCCGGTATTGCCATCGACACCGAGGACCGGATCTATGTGCTGGACGCGGACAAGTGCCAGATCCAGGTATACGCGCCTACGGAATTTACCAATTTGCTCCATGAAGCGCTGTATCTGTACGCCAAGGGCCGCTACACCGAGTCCAAGGAGCCGCTGAGCCAGGTGCTGGCCATGAACTCCATGTTTGACTATGCCAACAAGGCCATGGGCCGCGCCTATTTCCAGGAAGAAAACTACGAAATGGCGTTGAAATATGCCCGCCTTGCCAAGGATTACGAAGGCTATTCCGATGCTTTCTGGGAGATCCGCAATGTGTGGCTGAAGCATTATATCGTGCCGACGATCCTGCTCATGGTGGCCCTGTGGGCGGCCTGGAAGGCTGTGAGTGTCCTGGATAAGAAAATGGGCATTCTGGCCAAGCCCAGAAAAGCGCTGGCAAAGTTTAAGCAATTGCCGGTTATCCGGGAGTTCTGCTATTCCGGCTACTATATGACCCATCCGGTTGACGGCTCCTACGGCATTTCCAAGGAAGGCCGGGCCGGCTGGCTGACGCCGACGCTGCTGCTGGCGCTGTTTATGGTGGAATTCGTGGTGAACAAATACGCCTGCGGATTCCTGTTCAAGAATGTGATGGACGGCAGGTATGAAATCTTCTCAGATATCGGCACCATCGCCCTTTTGATCGTGGCGGTTACGGGTTGTACCTATCTGGTGTGTACCATCAATGACGGCGAAGGCACCGTCAAGAAGCTTTACACCATGTTCTGCTACAGCCTGGTGCCCTATGTGCTTCTGATGCCGGTGGGCTTCCTGCTGAGCCATGTGCTGACCGGAAACGAAATCTTCCTGGTCACCATGCTGAATGTTGTGATCTATGGCTGGATGGCGCTGCTGGTGTTCCTGGGCATTAAGGAAGTGAACAATTTCACCGTAGGCGAAACCGTGAAGGTGATTTTGCTGACGCTGTTTACCGCGCTGATTTTGGTACTTCTGATCTTCATCCTGTATGTCCTGTGGGCTCAGGTGTTTGAATTTATCACCGCGATCTTTGGAGAGGGGGCGTATCTGCTTGGCTTCTAAGAAACTGAAAAAGTGGCTTCCCTGGCTGATCGCCTCGGTGGCAGTGATGATCGTGGCCGTTGTGTTGGCGCTGGCGATCATGCGCTCCGGAACCCTGGATTTCTCCGCGCCGGACTATGAAAGCCGGCAGGTGGTCAAGGGCGAAGTGGTGCGGGATGCCAAGGAGGATTACCTCCTGGTGGCCGAAAGCGACAGCTATGAGCTGTACTACTATGAGCCTACCTTTTCCATCAAGCTGGTGAACAAGGAATCCGGCGCTGTGCTGGAATCCACCCTCAGCGACGAAAAAGACGACGGCACTGCCAATAAGACCTGGCGGGGCTATATGAAAAGCGGTATTGTGCTGTATGCCATCAAGGGTACGGTCAACACCCACCAGGTGGATATGGTCAACAGCAAAAACCAGATCCGCACCTGGTACATTGAAAATGGCATTTACGCCGAGATCAGCTTTACGGAGTTCGGCTTCAAGCTGGGCGTAGAGGTGCGCCTGGAGGGCGACGAGCTGGTGGCGCGTGTGCCGGAATACACCATTGAGGAAACCAGGGAGAATTACTACATTTGCACCGTATCCCTGTTCCCCATGATGGGCTACACCTATCTGGGCGAGGAAAACGGCTATATGCTGCTGCCGGACGGCAACGGCGCGCTGGTTTATCTGGAAGATAAGGAAGGCCGCTATTCCACCGGTTTTTCCCAGATGATCTACGGCGCGGATGCCGGTTTTGCCAGTTCTGCGGCTTCCTCCTATCTGTGGGACAAGTTTGAGATGGTTACTTCCGCCAATCAGGTCATTGCTCCCATTTTCGGCATGGCCCATACCGATGACGAACTGGCCTATCTGGCCATTGTGGAAGAGGGCGACGAACGGTGCTATATCGAGTGCCAGCCCAACGGCGTGTTTATCAATTACAACCGGTGCTTTGCCCGGTTCCTGCTGCGCAATGTTTATGTGCAGCCGCTGAACAACTCCAACTCCGGCTCTGTGAAAACGGTGGAAGCGGACCGGCTCCATTCGGATCTGCAGGTGCGCTACTGCCTGCTTTCCGGCGACCAGGCCAATTATTCCGGCATGGCCAATGCCTACCGGGACTACCTGCTGGAAAATAAGCTGGTCAACAAGGCCGACTGCGGCTACAACACCCGGGTGGATTTCCTGGGCTTGGAGCAGGAAGAATTCCTGATGGGTACCACCGATGTGACCATGACCACAGTAGAAAATGTGGAGCAGATTTTGACCATGCTCCGGGAAACCGGCGTGGAAAATATTCTGAGCGTTTACAAGGGCTGGCAGACCGGCGGCGTTTACGATCTGCCTATCTCCGGCTACAAGGCGGACAGCAGCCTCGGTTCCACCGCTGCCCTGACCAGGCTGATCCGGGAGCAGGCGGCGCTGGGGTATGACATTTATCTGTACAATGACGCGCTGCTGATCAATAAGACCACCAATGCCACCACTTTCAACGCCATGAAAATGGTCAATAAGCGTACCTTTGAAATGGAAGTCAATGGCCAGGTTTACGATCTTTTCTACTATCAGATCCCTGCCAGAGCCCAGGAAAATCTGGAGGCCTTTGCGGAGGATCTGGCAGGTGAGGGTGTCAATACCCTGGCGCTGGCAGGCATCAGCGATACGCTGTTCTCCTACAGCTATCGTGGCAGCCAGTATTCCAGACGGGACGCCATGTACCGGATGACGGAAGCGGTGGCAAACGCCAGCGAGCTTTGCAGCCTGGTGCTGGAAACGCCCAACGCCTATCTGTGGCAGTATACCGACGCGTTCCTGGATATGCCGCTGGGATCTTCCGATTTCCTGTATGTTGACCAGGATATTCCGTTCCTGTCCATCGTTTTGAAGGGCATTATCCCCATGTACTCCGACTATGTGAACTTTGAGGCCAATAAGACCGAGAATTTCCTGCAGATGGTGGAGTCGGGCATGTATCCTTCCTTCTATCTGGCCCACGAGGATTCCTCCAAGCTGATCTACACCAATTCCAGCGGTCTGTACAGCCTGGAGTATGAAACCTATGTGGACACCATTGTTTCTTATGACGGGGCTCTCCGCCAGCTGGCGGAGCAGACTTACGATGCTTACATCGTAAGTCATGAAACCCTGGCAACCGGCCTTGTAAAGGTTTCCTACTCTAACGGCGTGATCATCTATGTGAACTACAACGATTACGCTGTTACTGCTGACGGTCTCACCATTGAGGCACTTTCCTATAAGGTAGGTGAATACTGATGCCCCAAATGCATGAATTCCAAGAAATGACCGCCAAGGAAAAGCGGGCCCGGAAACGGGAACTGCGGAAAATCAAGCCCGGCCGCCTGGAGCGCCGGGAGGCCAGAATGGGCTATGTGTTCATTTTGCCCTGGGTGATCGGCGCTTGTATGTTCCTTGCCTATCCTCTGGGTATGAGCTTCTGGTACGCCCTGCACAATATCCGCATCACCCCCAAGGGCATGATGTTTACCTATTTGGGCTACGGTAATTTTACCCAGATATTGCTGTCCGACGCGGATTTCCCGGTGCAGCTGGTGGACTATGTGCTGTCTACGGTGATTTCCGTGCCCATCATCGTGGTGTTCGCGCTGATCATTGCCCTGATGCTGAATCAGAATATCAAGGGCAAGGGCTTCTTCCGTACCATTTTCTTCCTGCCAGTGATCATCGTCAGCGGCCCTATCCTGGGCATGCTGACAGAGCAGGGCGCCGGCACCGTGTCTGCCATTGACACCCAGGCCATTACCGGCGCCATTGAGAGCGTTCTGCCCACCATGGTGGCGGAGCCCATTGGTGAGCTGTTTGAAAACATGATCACCATTTTGTGGCACTCCGGTGTGCAGATATTGATTTTCCTGTCCGCGCTGCAGAAGATCGACAAATCCATGTATGAAGCGGCCAAGATCGATGGCGGCTCCGGCTGGGAGTGCTTCTGGAAAATTACCCTGCCCAACCTGAAGTCCATGATCCTGCTCAATACCATTTACACTGTGGTATTTACATCCAACAATGACCAAAACCCCATCATCGAGCTGATCCAGAACGCCATGTTCTCCGGCACCAAGGAAAAAGGCTACGGCTATGCCTCCGCAATGGCCTGGCTGTACGCGCTGGTGGTGCTGATCATTGTGGGCTTGTTCGCGCTGATTTTGGCGACCCGCAAGGGCGCTTACGAAAAGCAGGTGAAGCGGGCAAAGAAACTGAGAAAGCGCGAGATTCGCATTACCAGGAAGATCGAAAGGAGGAGTATCGCCAATGCAAAACGCATCGAACGCCAGCGCGCGAAGGGCAAGATCACCACTCGCACAACCGACAGAAGCGACTACTAACTCCTGGAAGGAGCGCTTCACAAAAGATAAGATCCGCCGCTTTTTGATGGGCAGCAAGGACCAAAAGGGCTTTTTGGAGACCCTGGCCATTTATGCTCTGCTGATCTGCATCGGATTTATCTATGTTTATCCTATCCTGAACATGGTTTCCCAGTCGTTCATGAGCCTGGAAGACCTGCTGGATTCCTCCATTCAGTGGATTCCCAGCTCCTTCAATCTGGATAACTATATCCAGGCGGCCAAAAGTATGAATTTCGGCAAGAGCCTCTGGCAGAGCATTGTGATCGCAGGCGTGCCGACCATTTGCAATCTGATCTCCTGCTCTGTCATCGGCTATGGCTTGGCCCGGTATGATTTTAAGGGAAAGGGCGTTGTGTTCGCCATCATTATCCTCAATTTCATCCTGCCCAGCCAGGTGACCATGATCCCCACTTATGTGCTGTATGATCGACTGAATTTGCTGGGCACCATTTGGGCCTTCGTGCTGCCGTCTATACTGGGCATGGGCATCAATTCTCCGATTTTTATTCTGATTTTCTGGCAGTTCTTCCGCCAGATCCCCAAGGTGCTGATCGAGGCATCCCGTATTGACGGCGCGGGCCACTTTAAGTCCTTCTTCCAGGTGGCGCTCCCCAGCGCGGTGCCCGCGTTCATCACGGTGGCGCTGTTCTCCTTCGTTTGGTACTGGAATGAGGCGTATCTGACGGAGCTGTATGTCCACGGCATCAAGCTGCAGTCCGGATGGACCACCCTGGTGATCCAGCTGGATAACTTCGCCGCCAACTATTCGGATTATTCCTCTTCCGCTGCCAATTCGGCCGTCACGCTGAATGAATCCATCTCCATGGCTGGCACGATGCTGAGCATTTTGCCGCTGATGCTGCTATACTTTGTGCTGCAGCGGCATTTTGTGGAAAGCGTGGACAAAACCGGCATTACCGGCGAATAAGATGTTGGCCACCCAATCAAAAATTTGTTTTCAGAAGTGCCCTGTGGTCAACTTGGCCAATTTTGACGGTTTTGGTTTGTGAAAAAAAGAAAATATTTGACGCGAAATCAAATTATTTTACAAAATTGTGTACAAGCCCGGAAAGCTGTGCTATAATTTAATGTGACATTCAGGCATTTGTGTGCCTGTGAAAAACACAAAAATACAAGGAGGAAAACATGAAAAAGAAGATTATTTCTGTACTCATGGCGCTGTGCATGCTGGTTGGTATGCTGGCCGGCTGCGGCGGCGATGAACAGACCCAGGGCGGTGGCTATGTAGGCACCGATACCGTGTCCAACGAGTACACTACCGTTACCATCAATGGCATCGAGTATAAGAAGGCCAGCGACATGACCGAAGAGCAGATCACGCTGACCTACTACCACTTCGACCAGGAAGAAACCGTGCAGAAGCTGGCTGAGGTCTTCATGCAGATCTACCCCAACATTACGGTGGAGGCTGTGTACACCAATGTTGCTACTTACGGCGATACGCTGCTGGCGCTGGTGGGTACCGGCGATACCCCTGACGTAATTATGTATTCCGACTGTGACTTCGCGCTGTCCAACATGATGCTCAGCGACATCTCCAGCTACTGGAACTCCGACGAAGAAACCAAGAACCTGGCTCCCACCATCAATGACGCGGGTCTGGGCACCTTCAACCTGAAGGGCGGCCAGCGCTATGCGGTTCCTGTTAAGTTCTTCCCCGGCATTATCTATGTGGACGTTCAGGTTCTGGAAACCCTGAACCTGGAGTTCCCCACCCAGAACTGGACTTGGGAGGAAATGATCCAGCTGATCAAGGACGCCACCGTTCAGGATTCTCCCGACGGCCTGGCATACTACGGCCTGGGCGTTTACAACCGTCTGGACTCTTACTACGGCATTGCCGCTGCACAGACCATCATCGGTGAGTTTGGCTTCAACGGCACCCATTTCGACCTGAGCGCCTGGGCTGTGGGCGAGCAGGAATTCTCCGATCTGAAGCTGGCCGGCTATGTGGCTCCTCCCCAGGCTTCCTATGAAGCAGAGGACTGGCTGGGCGACTTTGACGCCTGGTTCGGCGCTTCCGGCCACGTGGCCGTTATGTCCGAGGCTTTCTGGACTTTCCAGAACCTGTGGAACCTGCCTACTTGGCAGTCCGACTACACCATGGACATCCGCCCCTACGTCATTCCCGCTGTTTCCGACGATGATGCCGGTTCCGATCATCACTCCATCGCCACCATCGACTACGGCGGAATCACCACTTCCTGCGAGTACCGCCGCGAGGCTTATGAGCTGCTGAAGTTCATGTCCTTCGGTGTGGACGGCTGGATGACCCGCTGCGCCATCTACAATGACGAGTCCATCGTCAATGCTGCCGGCAACCCCCTGAAGTACGATGTTATGCCTTGCCCCATCACCCTGGACGAGGGCGTTTGGGAAGCTTACATTGATATGTACTGCAAGGGTATGGATGAAGAGCATGTCACCGCTTGGGAAGAGTACTTCGCCAGCTGCATGCAGCCCATTTCCTTCGGCTGGACCTCCATCGCCGGCTACTGGAACTTCTGTGATGAATACTTCAACTCCATCGGCATCCACAATCTGGTAGACACCGGTGCGGCCCAGGCGGCTGACTATGTGGAAGAGGCTACCCGCAAGGCCAACTACTTCCACGCCAAGGCTATGCTGGACTACTTCGGACCCGATGGCTACAATGTGCTCAGCGAGGAAGAAATCGCTCTGTATGAGCAGATGCTGAACGAAAACAGCTAAGCTCCTGCGAAAAGTAAGGATCCCGTTGTACTTTTTCTCGCGAAAAGCGAGTGAAAATTGAAAGGAGAAAACCAAAATGAAGAAACTGTTAGCTCTGCTCCTGTGCATGGTTATGGTCGTTTCCCTGTTTGCTGCCTGTGGCGGCGGCGACGATACCACTGCCTCCACCAAGGGCACCGGCGGCAACAATACTGTGCCCTCTCAGACCGACCCCACCGAGTCCACCGCTCCTCTGCTGGAAAGCCCCTACCCCAAGGAACTGGCTCCCGCGGAAGAGATCACCTATACCCCTCTGTATCATCTGACCTTCGATGACGCCACCAACCTGACTCCTCTGGTGCAGGAAGCCAAGGCCGCTGATTCCACTCTGGACGGCGCCACCTATCAGCTGGTGGAATCCGAGAACCAGATCCTGTTCACCAACGGCCCCGTTGGCAGCTGCATCTATCTGGATGGCTCCTACGGCGTTCGTCTGGACAATCTGGTTGGCACCGCTGACGACACCTACACCATCTCCTTCTGGGTCAATGCCAGCACCATGGCTGACTATATGCCTTCTCTGACCATCGGCCGCAACATGGGCGATGCCGGCGATGACAAGACCGTTGCCTGGATCAATGTCTGCCAGACCAGTTTCTTCGGCACCGCTAACTTCCCCACTATCTGGAACCGCAACTCCTCCATCGACCTGGATGGCGATCCCAGCGTGCTGGAAGGCGTTTGGCCCTGGATCAACCAGCTGGACGATCAGACCCACGGCAAGAAGGAATGGGTCATGGTGACCATCGTCGCCACCGGCGAAACCTATGAGCACTATGATGCTGACACCGGCATTTCCGAGCCCCGTATCGGCTGCCTGCTGTACATCAACGGCGTGGAAGTCATGAACGGCTCTGCCGAGGGCGTGACTCCTCTGGGCATTTTGTCCACCTATCACGGCCTGTCTCCTGAGATTCTGATGGGCGACGGCCTGGAAGGCTACCTGGGCATCAACTACTGGGATCTGTGCATGCGCGCTTACTTCGACGATCTGTACATCTATGACGAAATTCTGACTCCTGGCCAGATCGCTTCTCTGTGGGCGCTGGGCGATGCCACCGTCGAGACTGTGAAGCCTGAGGCTGCTCCCGATGAGCCCGTGGAAATCGTTCCCACTCCCGTTGAAACCATCACTCCCGATGAGAACGCGCTGGAAACTGTTGGCTCTGCTTCCCGTGATCATGGTTGGTGGACCGAACAGACCTCCGGCTATGAACTGGCAGAGGGTGCTACTCTGACTCTGAAGCTGAACAACTATTCCAACTGCGCTGCCAACTGGAACAATTACATCCTGGGCCTGGTCAGCAAGCAGGTTGAAAATGATAAGCCGCTAGTAATGGATTCTACGCTGCCCAACTATGACCCTGACTATTTTGAGTACGCGATTATCCGTGCTGACTCCTACGGCTGGGGCGCCACTAATTTCGCCTGGACCAACTCCTGGACCGATTGGAACGCCTGGCTGGCTATGATGGCTGACGCAGAGGTGACCATTTCTCTGACCAGAAATGGTGAAACTGTTACCGTTGAAACCACCTTCGTCGGCGCCGACGGCACTACCATGACCTCCACCGCAGTTATCACCACCACTTTGACTGCTGACGCTTCCTGCTATGTGTTCGTTGGCGGCGAGAAGTGCTATGTTGAGCTGCTGAGCGTCGAGTAATATTTGACGAAACAAAATAACGATTAACCAGCCTTGGGGCTTCCCTCAGGGGAAGCCCCATTTTTATAAGGGCAGGGGATGCCTGCCTTTATCAAAGTGAAATCAAGGTATGTATTTAGAAAGGTTCACTATGAAAAAGGAATTGGAATTTAACAAGGTATGGATCCCCCAGCGGGCGGATCCCTATGTATATAAGCACACCGACGGCAAGTATTATTTCACCGCTTCCGTGCCGGCCTATGACCGGATCGTGCTGCGCTGCGCCGACTCCCTGGCGGAGCTGGCAGAGGCGGAGGAAAAGACCGTTTGGCTGTGCCATGAAAAGGGCCCCATGAGCTTCCACATCTGGGCGCCGGAAATTCACTATGTGTTCGGCAAGTGGTACATCTATTTCGCCGGTGGCGAAAAGGATCACATTTGGAAGATCCGTCCCTATGTGTTGGAATGCCAGGGAAACGATCCTATGAACGATCCGTGGGTCGAGAAGGGCAAGATGAAGGCCGCCAAGGGCGACAGCTTCTCTTTCCGGGCCTTCTCGCTGGATGCTACGGTGTTCCAATGTAACGGCGCTTACTATTATGTATGGGCTGAGAAGGTGGGCGTCGGCAAGCAGATTTCCAATCTCTACATCGCCCGGATGAAAAACGGCTATACCTTGGATACTGTTCAGGTGCTGCTGACCACCCCGGACTATGATTGGGAGCGGTACGGCTTCTGGGTCAACGAGGGCCCGGCGGTGATTAAGCGCAACGGCAAGGTGTATCTGACCTATTCTGCCAGCGACACCGGCATTAACTACTGCATGGGTATGCTGACGGCGGATGAGGACGATGATCTGCTGGATCCCCGCTCCTGGAAGAAGGAACGCTGGCCTGTGTTGAAGACCGACTGGGAAAAGGGCGTATTCGGCCCCGGCCACAACTCCTTTACCAAGGACGAGGAAGGCAACGATATTCTGGTGTTCCATGCCAGAACCGAGTCGGAAATCGTGGGCAACCCCCTGTATAATCCCAATCGGCATGCTATGCTGCAGAAAATCGCCTGGACCAAAGAAAAACCGATTTTCAGTTTTGACAACGAATGACGGAGGTTATGTATGACTGTTCTGCAAATCAATGAGCAAAAGAAGCTGAGCCATATTGAGCCGGAGGTATACGGCCATTTTTCCGAGCATTTGGGCCGCTGCATTTACGAAGGCCTGTATGTGGGCGAGAATAACAAGGAAATTCCTCATGTCAACGGCATGCGCTGCGATGTGGTGCAGGCATTGCGGGAGCTGCAGGTTCCTATGCTGCGCTGGCCCGGCGGCTGCTTTGCCGACGAATATCACTGGAAAGACGGCATCGGCCCCAAGGAAAGCCGGAAAAAGATGATCAACACCCATTGGGGCGGTGTGATCGAGGACAACTCTTTTGGTACCCATGAATTTTTTGAGTTGGTGGAGCAACTGGGCTGCAAGGCCTATGTCAATGGCAATGTGGGCAGCGGTACTGTGCAGGAAATGAGCGAGTGGGTGGAGTATATCACCTTCAACGGCGTTTCTCCCATGGCGGATCTCCGGGCAAAGAACGGCCATCCGGAGCCATGGAAGGTGGATTTCTGGGGCGTTGGCAATGAAAACTGGGGCTGCGGCGGCAATATGCGGCCGGAGTTCTATGGCAATCTGTACCGCCAGTTCCAGACCTATGTCCGCAATTATGATCCCAGCCATCCCATCAAGAAGATCTGCGGCGGCGCCAATGTGGACGATTACGAGTGGACCGATGTGGTGCTGCAGACCACCTTTGGCCGCTGCCCCGATTGGCTGCACGGTCAGATGGATCTGCTGAGCCTGCACTACTATGTGCATCCGGGCGGATGGAATAACAAGGGCAGCGCCACGGAGTTTGATACTGATACCTGGTATCAGACCCTGCGCAGAGCCTTCTACATGGAAGAGCTGATCGTGAAGCACGGCGCTATTATGGACCGCTTTGACCCCGAAAAGAAGGTGGGCATGAGCGTGGATGAGTGGGGCGCCTGGTACGATGTGGAACCCGGCACCAATCCCGGCTTCCTTTATCAGCAGAACACGGTGCGTGACGCGCTGGTAGCAGCCATTACGCTGAATATTTTCAACAAGCACTCCGACCGGGTGAAGCTGGCCTGCCTGGCGCAGATGGTGAATGTGCTGCAGAGCGTGATCCTTACTGAGGGCGAAAAGATGATCAAAACGCCCACCTATCATGTAATGCATATGTACCGCCATCATCAAAATGCGGACCTGCTGGAAAGCAAGCTGATTGGCGGCAAGGCTGTGGGCACCTGCGCCGATTCTGTGCCCATGATCACAGAGTCTGTTTCCGAGAAGGACGGCATCATTACCGTGACCTTGGGCAACCTGTCTGCCACAGAGGCGGAAAAGGTGCAGCTGAAGATGGCTGGCCGGGGCTACAAGGTGCTGGAAGCGAAGATCGTCACCGGTGAGCGCATCCAGAGCCACAACACCTTCGACGCGCCGGAAGAAGTGGCGGAGAAGGACTTTGCCGTGGACGGCATGACCGTTAAGGTGCCGGCGGCCTCTGTTGTGATGATTCGTCTGCAGAAATGAGCCGGATCTGCAAAAAATGTTTGATCGGACAGCAGGCAGAGGACTATCTGGCGCTGATCGCGAAAAATAAAGCGGCCACACCGGAGAAATACCGGGCGGCCGAGGATGTATATGATAGGCGGATCGAAACCTGTGAAGCTTGCGAAAGGCTCAGCGGCCCCACCTGTCTGGCTTGCGGCTGTTTTGTGGAGCTGCGGGCCATCCGAAAGGACAGCAAGTGCCCTTACAAAAAATGGTAAAAAACAAGTTCCGAGCCGGGTTGCACCGGCTCGGAAGGATAAAAATCAATGGTTGGGCGCGTAATTGAGGGAAACCCGGATGCCCTGGCCGTAATTGCCGAAGGCCTTGCCAAAAAGGGTCAGGCCGCCGATGTGCTCCGCGTCCTCGCTGACTTCCATACGGAAGCCGAAGGATTTGCCGGGCTGCAGGCCCAGTTCGTGAATAGTTACATCGGAAATTTTCAGACCGTCGATGAAAGTGCCTTTTTTGTTGACGGTCAGCAGCTTCAGCAGGCCGTATTGGTTCCAGTTTTCCGGCCACCAATCCGGAGTCAGCAGGCCCTTTTCCTCGCCAAAGTCGCCGGGAGAGGTCCATTGACCAACGATATGGCCGTTGATGGAAAACTGAATATCCGAAGGCCAAATGTTGTTGATGCCGGGCGCTTCGGAGGACAGCTCGCAGGAAATGCTGATGCTGGTAATGGTTTGATTTCGGGGGATCAGATTGGGAATGGTATATTCCACAAATCCTTTGGTGAACCACAAGATTTCCGCGTTGAAGCGGTCCGGATGATCAAAATACCGGGGATCGTCCACTTCGCCCACCAGGGCTTCCGGTGTGGACAGACCACAGGTGGGGCAAATACTGGCGTTAGAGTACTGGCCGATCTTCAGCTCGGTGGCGTAAACATTGGCCGCGTCCGCTTCCCGCTCAATGTCAATGAGGATGCGGCTGGTGGCCAAAGTGCAAAGCTTTTGGTTGCCGTGGCCGGCGGATTCGCTGGTGGTGGTGATCAGGCCGCAGGCTTCCAGCTTTTTAATGTGGCCGGTGAGGGCGCCGTTGGTGATGTCCAGATGGGTGGCGATCTGGTTCATGCTCAGCTGCTTGTGTTCCAGTAGCAGGTTCAAAATTTGAACCCGCATATCGGAGCCAAGCGCTTTGAACAGTTCCAGGCCTTCTGCCAAAGATGCAATGTGAAGCATAATAATACCCCTTAATTTTTTAACTATAATGAAAGTATATCCTGTTTTTGACTGTTGGTCAATAGGGTATTTTATATATTTCTAAAAGATATACCGCTTTTAATCTGAAATAGTTAGGGATGGTATAAAATGAACGGTATGAGCAAGCCTTTGATCCCCCGCCCGTTGTATGGATTGGGCCTTCGGGACCCTTTCTGGGATCCATATACCCGGCTGGTGACGGAGCAGATGATTCCTTATCAGTTTGAAATTCTCAACGACCGGGTGCCGGAGGCGCCGCCCAGCCGCTGCATTCGCAATCTGCGGATCGCTGCCGGGTTGGAAACCGGGGATTTCTACGGCTTCGTATTCCAGGACACGGACCTGGCAAAATGGCTGGAGGCTGTGGCATTCTCCCTGGCCTGGAAGCCGGATGCCCGGCTGGAACAGACGGCGGATGAGATGATCGATTTGCTGGAAAAAGCGCAGCAGGAAAACGGCTACCTGAACAGTTATTTTACCATTCGTCATCCCGGTCAATATTATTGCAACCTGAAGGAAGGCCATGAGCTTTATACAGCCGGGCATATGATCGAGGCGGCTGTGGCCTACTACCGGGTCACCGGGAAGGATAAATTCCTTCAAATTATGTGCCGCTGCGCCGATCATATCATTCAGGTATTCCACAGCCCCGGTTATGAGGACGGCGTTCCCGGCCACGAGGAAATCGAGCTGGCGCTTTGCAAGCTGGCGGAAGCCACCGGCAAGGAATGCTACCGGGATATGGCGCTGGAATTCGTCAATCGCCGTGGCGCAACGGATTATTTGAGTAAAGAGCATACGCTGTCCCGGTTTGTGGATGTGTGGTTTGACCGCAATCCCTACCTGCCGCAGTATGGGCAGGCGCACGCCCCGGTGCGGCAGCAAAATACAGCGGAAGGCCATGCGGTGCGGGCGCTTTACCTGTTCGCCGCGGTGGCGGATCTGGCAGGGCATTACCGGGATCGGGAATTGCTGGAGGCCTGCCGCAGAATATACGACAATATCGTTCAAAAACGGATGTATATTACCGGCGGTATCGGTTCTTCCGGCGTGCTGGAACGGTTTACCGCCGACTACGATCTGCCAAACGATACGGCCTATGCCGAAAGCTGCGCCTCCATTGCGCTGGCTATGTTCTGCCGCAGAATGGCGGCGGTGACCGGCGAAAGCAAATATATGGACACAGCGGAAACGGCTTTGATGAATACGGTTTTGGCCGGCGTATCCCTGGATGGCAAGCAATTTTTCTATGTCAATCCTTTGGAAGTGGTTCCGGCTGCTTGCCTGCCCGCCACAGATAAAAATCATGTGAAGCCGGTGCGTCAGGGCTGGTTCGGCTGCGCCTGCTGCCCGCCCAATATCGCCAGAACCCTGGCCAATTTGAGCGAGTACCTGTTCCTGTCGGATGGGGAGGATCTGTGGGTCAATCTGTTTGCCGGCGGTGAATACCCGGTGAAGCTGGGCGGCAGAGAAGTGAAGCTGACGGTGGAAACGGCCATGCCCTATGAAGGCACCGTCAAGCTGCGGCTGCGTTCCGATGATACCCTTGGAGGAAAGCTGCGGATCCGTGTGCCGGAGTACGCGGAAAACGCGGTGTTCACCGTAGGTGGCCTGGCGGTTCAGCCCCAAATGGAAAAGGGTTACGCGGTGATCTGTCCGGAAGGCAAGGAAACGGAGATCCTGTTCCGGTTTGCTATGCCGGCCCGGCTGCTGTATGCCGATCCCAGAGTGACTGCCGACGCGGGAAAATGCGCGGTGAAGAAGGGTCCGCTGGTGTACTGCCTGGAAGAAACCGACAATGGCGACAATTTGGCGGCGTTGGTGTTGGATCCCAACGCGGCGCTGGTGGAAACTGCCTGCAAGGATCTGCCGGCAGGCGCTCTTCAGGTGGAAGCCCGGGGCTGGCGGCTGGCATTGCGGTCGGATGGCCGGCTCTATTCCGCGGAACCGCCCAAACGGCAGGAAACCGCGCTGCGGTTTGTGCCCTACTGCTTCTGGGGAAACCGGCACAGCGGCGAGATGACGGTTTGGGTTAAATATTGATCATTTATTCACTTACATATATCAGGAGGGAAACATCATGGCAAGCTTATCTTTGAAGAATATCTGCAAAATCTATCCCAATGGCTTTGAAGCGGTAAAGAATTTCAACCTGGAAGTGGAAGACAAGGAATTTATTATCTTCGTCGGCCCCTCCGGCTGCGGCAAGTCCACCACGCTGCGTATGATCGCCGGCCTGGAGGACATTTCTTCCGGCGTGTTCCAGATCGACGGCAAGACCATGAACGATGTGGAACCCAAGGACAGAGATATTGCCATGGTTTTCCAGAACTATGCGCTGTATCCCCACATGTCTGTTAAGGACAATATGGCTTTCGGCCTGAAGCTGCGCAAGACCCCCAAGCATGAGATTCAAAAGAAGGTCAACGATGCCGCCCACATTTTGGATCTGGAAGAACTGCTGGAGCGCAAGCCCGCGGCGCTTTCCGGCGGTCAGCGTCAGCGTGTGGCCATGGGTCGCGCCATCGTCCGGGAGCCGAAGGTCTTCCTGATGGACGAACCCCTGTCCAATCTGGACGCCAAGCTGCGTGTGCAGATGCGTACCGAGATCGCCGCGCTGCATCAGCGCCTGGGCGCCACCATCATTTATGTTACCCACGATCAGACCGAGGCTATGACCCTGGGCACCCGGATCGTGGTTATGAAGGACGGCCTAATTCAGCAGGTGGCTTCCCCCCAGAAGCTGTACAATGAGCCCAGCAATCTGTTCGTTGCCGGCTTCATCGGCTCTCCTCAGATGAATTTTGTCAATGCCGATTGTGTGGAAAAGAATGATGGTCTGTATCTGGAGTTTGACCGCTTCAACATCAAGCTGCCGGAGCGGAAGGCAAAGGCACTGCGGGACGGCGGCTATGTGGGCAAGCAGGTGATCATGGGTCTGCGTCCGGAGGCCATTTACGAGTCCGAGCATGAGCTGGCAGAGCATCCCGACAGCCAGATCGAAGTAAAGATCACCGGCTATGAGCTGCTGGGCGCGGAAGTGCTGCTGTACTTCCAGCTGCTGAACGAAAAGGCGCAGGAGGTCCATCGCCAGTTCTCTGACGATATGGACGGTATGCTGAAAAAGACCCAGTTTACCGCCAAGGTTTCCGCTGCCACCACTGCCCGTTATGGCAGCAAAATCACTGTGGCCCTGGATCCTGAGAAGGTCCATGTTTTCGATAAGGAAACGGAGCAGGCGATCGTCAACTGATTTTTTAGAGCCTTGCTGCGCTGCGGCAAGGCTCTTTTGCTTTGGGAGGATTCCGTATGAAAACAAGAAGATTATTGGCAGGCGTTTTGGCGTTGATGCTGGGTCTGACCGCTTGCGGCAATCAACGGGAAAGCACCGTGCTGACCACCCCGCCCGAACAGCCCACGGAACCGAATTTTTTGGCATCCAGAGTGCTGGCACTGTCCTTTGACGGTAATGTGGAAGATGCTTCCGGCTGGGAAAATCACGGCGCGCTGAACAAGGAAGGCAATTTTGTGGAAGGTGTCAATGGCCAGGCGCTGTATTTTGACGGCGGTACCTATGTAGACCTGGGCACCTCCGGCAGCCTGCAGCCGTCGGAGCTGACGGTTTCTTTGTGGGTGAAGGTGGATGGCGCTTTGGCCGGCGAGCATATGATCGCCTGGTTCAAGCCCAGCGGCAATTATAAGGGCGAGGGCTGGTACTTAAGCTGCCTGGACGATAATACGCCCCTGAAGCTGTCGGTGGGCAAGTCCGCGGGACAGCCCCTGGAATTGTATGTTTCCGGCAGCAGAAGCGAATTTTTCCCGGCGGGGGAGTGGGTGCATATCGCGGTGACCTTTGACTCTGCTACCCATGAATGCCGCATCTACCGCAACGGCATCGCCCAGGATGTGGCATCCATCAACGCGGCGCAGGAAATTCACGCCGATGAAAGCAGCCACAAGTATTTGGGCTTCAATTCGCCGGGATACAACGGCGGCTTCTGCAAAATGACCATAGATGAAATGGAAATATTTGATACGGTGCTGCCGGCTTCCGGTATCATTGGGCTGTATACCCAGTTTGGCGCGGAATTTGACAGCGGCGCTGTGGTTCGGACGGATCACGATAATTTGCAGCTGCCTGTAACCTCTGTCAGCGGCGATATCACGCTGCCCACGGCGGGCGCTTCCGGCAGCAGTATCACATGGGCCAGCTCGGATCCGGAACATTTGACCGCCGATGGCAAGGTCACCCGGCCTGCCGCAGGGCAGAACAGCGCGGAAGTGACCCTGACGGCCACCATTTCCTATGGCGGCGAAAAAATGGAGAAGGTGTTTATAGTGACGGTGGAGGCTTACCCGGCGTTTTCTGACCTGGGGCAGTTTGCTATGGGCGATGTGACGCTGCTGGACAGCTATGAGGTCAACGCGCTGAGCAAGGAAATCGAGTATTTGAAGTCTTTGGATGCCGATCGGTTACTGAAGGGCTTCTGCAATATCGCCGGCATCGAAAGTGATGCCGCGCTGTATGGCGGCTGGGAAAACACCGCCATCAAGGGCCACACCCTGGGTCATTATCTGACGGCGGTGAGCCAGGCCTGGGCCACCACCGGAGATCTGGAGCTGAAGTACATCAGCTATCACATCGTGGATGTACTGGCCAAGTGCCAAAATTCCGACACCGGCTATCTGGCGGCTATTCCGGAGAGTCATTATGTTCAAATCGAAAAGGGCAATACCTCCGGCACCTGGGTGCCCTGGTATACCATGCATAAGGTGCTCTCCGGTCTGTTGGATGCCTACGAGCTGACCGGCAATGAGCAGGCGCTTTTGGTTGCCATTCATTTGGGCGACTGGGTGTATTCCCGCACGTCGACCTGGTCGGCGGCCACCCAGGCCACGGTGCTCAATGTGGAGTATGGCGGTATGAACGACGTTCTGTATCGGCTGTATGCCCACTCCGGCTCCGGTGAGCATCTGGCGGCTGCCCACAGCTTTGACGAAATGACGCTGTTCGACAAGCTGTATAACGGCGAGGATTGCCTCAATGGACTCCACGCTAACACCACCATTCCCAAGATTTTGGGCGCGCTGCGGCGGTACATGGTGCTGGGTGAGGGAGAAGAATATTATCTGCAGGTGGCGGAAAATTTCTGGCAGATCGTAGTCAGCAACCACACCTACATTACCGGCGGCAACTCGGAATGGGAGCATTTCGGCCAAAGCAATGTGCTGGACGCGGAGCGGACCAACTGCAACTGTGAAACCTGCAATACTTACAATATGCTGAAACTAAGCCGGGAGCTGTTCAAAATCACCGGAAATCGCAAGTATGCAGACTATTATGAAACCACATTTATCAACGCGATTTTGTCCTCCCAGAATCCGGAAACCGGTATGACCACCTATTTCCAGCCTATGGACACCGGCTATTTCAAGGTTTACAGCTCGGCGACCAATCATTTCTGGTGCTGCACCGGCTCCGGCATGGAGAATTTCTCCAAGCTGGGTGACAGCATTTACTACAAGGATGCAAGCGGCATTTACATTGCCCGCTACACTTCCTCCAGTGTGTACTGGGTGGAAAAGGGCCTGACCTTGACCCAAAATGCGGACTTTATGACCTCCAATGTGGTGACCGTCACCGTTTCCGGCAGCGCGAATGCCGACATTGTGCTTCGGGTGCCGGATTGGTGCGCAGGCACTCCGGTAGTGAAAATTAACGGCGTAACGGTGGATGCGCAGCTCATCAACGGCTTCATTCGCCTCAGCCGCAACTGGAATGAGGGCGATGTGATTGAATACACCATTCCCATGGCGGTGGTTGCCTACGGCCTGCCGGATGATGAGAACGCGGTGGCCTTTCAGTTTGGCCCTTATGTACTCAGCGCCAATTTGGGCAACAGCAATATGAATACCAGCACCACCGGCGTCAGCGTCACCATTCCGCTGGCGGATGGCTCCATCAGCGATGTGATCCGGGTAGAAAGCGGCACGGCGGAAGCGTGGCTGCAGAATATTGGGGAAAATATGGTACGCAAGCCCGGCACGCTGGAGTTTACCATCCAGGGCACCGATGTTAGCTATGTATTCAGCCCCCATTACCGGCAGCATGAGAACCGCTACGGCATCTACTTCTATCTGGTGGATGCGGACACCCAGCTGGAAGGCGATGACAGCGACAAGTACACAGTCATCGACACCCTGCCGGTGGGCAACGATCAGTATGAATTCTCCCACAATCTGGAGTCCTCCGGCTCCGGCAGCGGCAGCTGGAATGGCCTGATTTACCGGGATGCCGCGCCGGGTGGCTGGTTCAGCTATGATTTGGCGGTGGAGCAGGGCGTGAAAAACTACCTGTGCGTCAAGTATTTCAGCGGTGATGTGGGCAGAACCTTCTCCATTTATGTGGACGATGTGCTGCTGGAGAAGGTGACCATTGAGAATGTGAATCCCGGCGATTTCTATACGGTGTATTATGAAATTCCCGCCGAACTCCTGGAGGGCAAGGAAACGGTGACGGTGCGATTTGACGCCGATTCCGGCAGCTATGCCGGCGGTATCTTCGACCGGTTAAGCATTGTGAAAGAAAAGTGAAAGGAAGCAAATGTATGAAAAAGATTTTTGTATTACTGCTGGTGCTAGTGATGGCGCTGACCGTGTTCGGCTGTGGTGAGAAGCCGGTGCAACTGAACCCCGGCGACCCCATTGAAATTGCCAAGAGCATCGGCGGAAACCCTCTGGGCGGCTGGGATGCCGAAGGCAAGCTGACCTACGGCGGCGACCCTTCCGTGCTGGTGGATGGGGATACGGTGTATCTGTATGTAGGCCATGACATGTCTTTGACGGACAGCTATGTGATCCCCGAGTATCTGTGCTACTCCTCCAAGGATCTGGTAAACTGGACCTATCATGGCGTGGTGCTGAATATGAAAAATGTCAGCTGGGCCAATATGGCGTCTGCCTGGGCCGGTCAGGTGGCTAAGCATTATGATGAAGCCAGTGGCAAGGATATGTATTATTTCTACTACTGCTCCTGGGACTCCACCGATAGCGACAAGCAATCCATTGGCGTAGCGGTGTCGGATAGCCCTACCGGAACCTTTGTGGATATTGGTTCCGCGCTGGTGAAGGGCTCTTTTACCACCGACGAAACCTCCGCCTGGAATGATATCGATCCTACCGTATGGATCGAAAAGGATGAAAACGGTGAGGAACACATCTATTTAGCTTGGGGCAACGGCAAGTTCTACATTTGTGAGCTGAACCCGGATATGGTGTCTGTGAAGGACATCGACGGCGACGGTGAAGTGGTATTTGGCAAGGATTTGGTCAGCGCAGTGCCGCCCAGCTCCTTTACCGAGGCGGCCTGGCTCTATCGCCGCCAGGATGCCGATGGAAACCATTATGGTGATTACTATGTGTTCTATGCCTATGGCTGGCGGGAACAGTTGGCTTATAGCAGAACTTCCAACCTGTTCAGCGGCGAATGGGAGAATACTGCGGTGATCATGCAGCCCACGGCAACCTCAAACACCAACCATCCGGCGGTGTTTGACTTCCAGGGCAAGACCTATATGATCTATCACAACGGCTCTATGCCCGGCGGCAACGGCTACAGAAGAGTGGCCTGCATTGCCGAACTGAAATTTAATGAGGATGGCTCTGTGGAGCCTGTGATGGAAACTGCCACCGGTCTGGGCGGTACCATTTCCTACATTTCGCTGGAAAACGGCGAAGCGGTGACCCATGAGCATTTCAATAATGCCTCCAGCGATGTGGCCTACCCCTACACCAACCGGAAGGTGGGCGGCACAGCTACCAGCGACTATGCTTCCGACAAATACTGGGAGATTGTGGCCGGTAAATCCGATCCCAGCGATGCCTATTTGGTATCCATCGAATCTTACAATAAAGCAGGCTTGTATCTAACGGCTACGGCGGATGGACAGATCGTCCTGGGCCAGGATCATGATAAGTCCTTTGCCGATGCCCAGACCTTTAAGACGGTGTCTGCTCTGGATGGCAAGGGTGGTGTATCCTTCGAGTCCGTGGCCTTCCCCGGCCAATACTTGAGCATTGTCGATGGCGTAGCCTGCCTGACAGACGGCAGTGACCCGGCGGTTTGCTCCTTTAATATTGCTACTGTAGTATAAAAAGGTAAAATTTCATCCCCCCAGGGGGCTTAAAACGGGCGAGACCTTCTGCTATAATGGGGCCATAAAGCGAAAGGAGTTCTGTTATGAAGAAGATCTCGCCGGTAAAACGTATGATTTTGGCAGCGCTGATGGCTGCTATGTGTGTGGTGCTGCCGCTGGCGTTCCATTCCATCCCGGATGGTGGCTCCGTTTTTCTTCCTATGCATATTCCTGTGCTGATCTGCGGTATGATCTGCGGTTGGCCTTATGGATTTATCTGCGGTCTGCTGGGGCCGTTGCTGAGCTGCTTGCTGACCAGCATGCCGCCGCTGGCGTATCTGCCCGCGATGATGGTGGAATGCGCCGTTTACGGATTGGCAACAGGGTTGATGCTGAAATATGTTCGCACCGGAAGGCTGTACGGCGATCTGTATTTGGCGCTGATCGTGGCTATGATCGCCGGTAGAGTGGTTTCCGGCGTGGCTAAGGCGCTGATCTTCAGCCCCGGAATCACCATGGGTTACTGGATCACGGCCAGCTTTATCACCGCGCTGCCCGGAATTATTGTGCAGTTGGTGGCGGTGCCGCTGTTGGTGGGAATGCTGATGAAGGTTCGGTATCTGCCAAATCGCTACCCAAGGGAGGCTATTGATGAATAAGCAAAATGTGATGGAATTTTTTGACCGTTTGGCATCCAATTGGGATGCGGATATGGTTCGCAGCGATGAGATCATCGGAAAGATCCTGGATGGCGCCGGGGTTGGTCCCGGAAAGCGGGTGCTGGATGTGGCCTGCGGCACCGGCGTGCTGTTTCCGGATTATTTGGCCAGACAGGTAGCTCATGTGACGGCAGTGGATATTTCAGAAGAAATGGTAAAAATCGCCTCCGGCAAGTTTCCGGAGGCGCCTATTTCGGTGGTGTGCGCGGATGTGGAGGTGTTGGCGCGCGGAGAATTGTTTGACTGCGTAATGGTTTACAATGCGTTTCCGCATTTTCCGGAGCCGGAGAAACTCATTGAAAACTTGGCGGGCAGGCTGGCGCCGGGGGGGACGCTGACGGTGGCCCATGGCATGAGTCGGGCGGCCATTGACCGGCACCACAGCGGCAGCGCCAGTAAGGTTTCGATGGGGCTGATGCATGAGGATGAGTTGGCTGCGATTTTTGAAAAGTTCCTGGAGGTTACTGTCAAAATTTCGGATGACCAAATGTACCAGGTTACCGGCGTGAAGGCTTGAGCGCCAGAGTCGGCAACAGGGTGCCTGTCGATTTATAGTTGCAAAATTCACAGAATGTTCATTTTTGGCCGCGGATTTGTGATATATTGAAAGGGTATACAAAAACAAAAAGGAGATGTACTTATGTACGAAAAGTTTATGGAGTGGCTGGGCAGTTTGGGCCTGTCCGCCCTGGGCAACATCATTCCCGCGGTTCTGATCCTGCTGGTTGGTATCATTGTCATTAAGATCGTCACCGCGATCGTTAAGAAGGCGTTGACCAAGTCCAAGCTGGACAAGGCCGGCCATGGCATGATCCAGACGCTGATCAAAACGGTTCTGATCCTGGTGGTGGGCCTGATGTGCGCTTCCGCTCTGGGTATTGACGTTTCCAGCGTGTTAGCGCTGGCTTCTGTGGCTACTCTGGCAGTTTCCCTGGCTCTGCAGGACCTGCTGAGCAATTTGGTGGGCGGCTTTACACTGCTGTATACCGACCCCTTCTCCGCCGGTGACTATGTGGAAATCGCAGGCCAGTCCGGCACCGTGAAGGAAGTAGGCATGACCTACACCAAGCTGCTGACCCCCGATAACAAGCTGAGCCAGATCCCCAATTCCTCCGTGGTTTCCAGCGAGATCATCAACTACACCGTCACCGGCACCCGCCGTGTGGATGTGGCTGTTTCCGCTTCCTATGACACTCCTGTGGACGATGTGCTGGCGGCATTGAAGGAGGCTGTGCCCGCCGAGTGGATTTTGGAGAAGGAAGGCATTACCACTTTGGTCACCGGCTACGGCGACCACGCCATCAACTATGTGATCCGTGTATGGTGCGAGACTGACAAATACTGGGATGTGCACAACACTATGCTTTACAATGTGAAGAAGGTCTTCGACGAAAAGGGAATCGAGATGACCTACCCCCATCTCAATGTACACATTAACAAGTAATTTTTTCCGGTATTAACCTTGATTTTTTGGTGATACTAGCATTGGACGAAGGATGAAGGACAGCATAAAACCATGACGATGGCCGAACTGACTTACATGTTTCGTCAAGTGTGTCGCCGGAAAGACGCGAAAAAAGGCAGGGTGCGCACCCTGCCGGTACATAAAAAAGCAACCTGTGCCGCTTCATGCGGCACAGGTTTTTTGCTTATTCCAGCTCAAAGGCGCCGGTGTAGAGCTGATAGTAGGTGCCCTTTTGGGCGATCAGGTCGTCATGGGTGCCTCGCTCGATAATGTGACCGTGGTCCAGGACCATGATGCAATCGGAATTGCGGACGGTGGAGAGCCGGTGGGCAATGACGAACACGGTACGGCCGTGCATCAGCTTATCCATACCGTCCTGCACCAGCTTTTCTGTACGGGTGTCGATGGAGGAGGTAGCTTCGTCCAGGATCATCACCGGCGGATCGGCTACGGCGGCCCGGGCAATGGAGAGCAGCTGGCGCTGGCCCTGGGACAGGCTGGCGCCGTTGCCGGTAAGTGTGGTGTTGTAGCCCTCCGGCAGGCGGGTGATGAAATCGTGGGCGTTGGCCAGCTTTGCCGCTTCGATGCATTCTTCGTCGGTGGCGTCCAGTTTGCCGTAGCGGATGTTTTCCATAACGGTGCCGGTGAACAGGTTCACATCCTGCAGTACCACGCCCAGACTGCGGCGCAGATCCGGTTTTTTGATTTTATTGATATTGATGCCGTCGTAACGGATCTTACCGTCAGCAATATCGTAGAAGCGGTTGATCAGGTTGGTGATGGTGGTCTTGCCCGCGCCGGTAGCGCCCACAAAGGCGATCTTCTGACCGGGATGGGCGTAAAGCGTCACATCATACAGCACCTGCTTTTCGGGAACATAGGCAAAGTCCACCATATCCATGACGATGTCGCCCTTCAACTCCGTATAGGTCAGGGTGCCGTCGCCATGGGGATGCTTCCAGGCCCAATGGCCGGTACGCTTTTCGGTTTCGGTAACTGTGCCGTCGACCGCGATCTCGGCATTGACCAGGGTCACATAGCCTTGGTCGGGTTCCGGCTCCTGGTCCAGCAGCTCGAAGATCCGCTCCGCGCCGGCCAGGGCCATGATAATGGAGTTAAACTGCATGGACACCTGGTTGATGGGCATATTGAAGTTCCGGGAGAGGACCATGAAGGCCATCAGACCGCCCAGACTCAGCACAACAGAGCCCTCTGCCATACCCAGCGCCGCCACGATAGCATCGTTATTAACGACAATGGTGCCGCCGATGATGGCCAGAATGGCGTACTGCACATAGCCTAAGTTGTTGTTGATGGGGCCCATCATATTGGAGAACTTGCCGGCGGAGAAGGCGTTGTCGCACAGCTGCTGGTTCAGCTTGTCGAATTCTTCCTTACAGACTTCTTCGTGGTTGAAGACCTTGACCACCTTTTGGCCGGTGATCATTTCTTCGATGTAGCCGTTGACGGCGCCCAGGCTGCGCTGCTGGCCGATGAAATATTTGGCGGATCGGCCGGCCAGGAACTTGGTGGCAAAGATGACGCCTACAATGGTGACCATGCTCACCAGGGTCAGCATCCAGGACTTGACCAGCATGGTGACGAAAATCACCACCAGGGTCACCACGGCGGAAATGGTCTGGGGAATGGACTGGGAGATCATTTGACGCAGAGTGTCGATGTCGCCGGTGTAGCGGGACATGATATTGCCGGCCACATTGGAGTCAAAATAACGCAGCGGCAGGGTCTGCATCTTTCGGAACATATCGTCCCGGACTTTTTTCTGGATGCCCTGGGTGACACCCACCATCAAAAAGCTTTGCAGGAAGCTGGAGAGCATACCAATGAGGAAAATGCCCGCCATTTGGATCAGAAATTTCAAAATAGGGCCGAAATCCGTGGAGCCGGCATCCACCATGGGGAGAATGTAGTTGTCCACCAGGGTGCCCAGCATGATGGAGCTGCGGGATTGGACCAGGGCGGAGGCGAGAATACAAAGCAGCACAATGGCGATGGAGAGCTTGTAATTGAACAGGTATTTGAGAAGCCGTAAAAAGGTTTTGCCGGGATTTTTTGCCTTACGGCCGTCTCCTTGCATTCTGGGTGGCGGCATTACTGCTCATCTCCTTTCTTCTGGGAATAGTAGACTTCCTGGTAAATGGAAGAAGATCGCATCAGCTCATCGTGGGTACCAACATCGACTACCATACCGTTATCCAGGATAATGATCATATCCGCGTCCTGCACGGAGGCAATGCGCTGGGCAATGATCAGCTTAGTGGTGCCGGGAATTTCCTCGGCGAAGGCTTTCCGGATGGAAGCGTCGGTGGCGGTATCCACGGCGGAGGTGGAGTCATCCAAAATCAGGATTTTGGGCTTTTTCAGCAGGGCCCGGGCGATGCAAAGCCGCTGCTTCTGACCGCCGGAAACATTGGTACCGCCCTGCTCGATGTGGGTGTCGTATTTGTCCGGGAAGGACTCGATGAAATCGTGGGCACAGGCCAACTTACAGGCGTGGATCATCTCCTCGTCGGTGGCGTCGGCGTTGCCCCAGCGCAGGTTTTCCTTTATGGAACCGGAGAACAGCACATTTTTCTGCAGCACCATGGCTACATTGTCCCGGAGCACTTCCAAATCGTAATCCCGGACATCCACACCGCCGACTTTCAGGGTGCCTTCGGACACATCGTACAGACGGGGAATCAGCTGCACCAGGGTGGATTTACTGGAACCGGTGCCGCCCAGGATGCCTACGGTGGCGCCGGCGGGAATGTGCAGGTTCACTTCCTTCAATGCCCGGTGCTGGGCTTCCTTGCTGTAACGGAAGGATACATTTTCAAAATCAATGGAGCCGTCGGCTACATCGGTGATGGCATTGGTGGGGGATGCCAGGTCCGGTTCTTCGCTCAAGATCTCACTGCAGCGGCGCAGGGGCGTGCGGGACATGGTCATCATGACGAAAACCATGGAAAGGTTCATCAGACCCATCAAAATCTGGGTAGTGTAGGTGAACATGGAGGAAAGCTGGCCGGTGGTCAGACCGTTGGCAGGGTGATTGCCGGAGGAAACGACCATATGGGCGCCGAACCAGGAAATGAGGATCATGCAGGTATAAACGCAGAACATCATAACGGGGCTGTTCAGCGCCAGAATTTTTTCGGCTTTGGAGAAGGTTTTCGCCAGGTCGGAGGAGATATCGGTGAATTTCTCGTTTTCCTTCTGCTCACGGACAAAGGACTTGACAACGCGGATGCCGTGGATATTTTCCTGCACCACATTGTTCAATCGGTCGATCATCTTGAAGCCCTTGTCAAAGATCTTAAATACGGCAGGAGTCAGGCAGGCCAGGGCGATGATCAGCACCGGCATGACGAACAGGTAGATTTTTGCCAGCTCGGGGCTGATAGTCCAGGCAGAGATCAAAGCCAAAATCAGCATCATGGGACAGCGGATGGCCATGCGGATCAGCATTTGGAAGGTCATCTGCAGGTTGGCTACGTCGGAGGTCAGACGGGTGACGATGGAGGCGGAAGAAAATTTATCAATGTTGGAGAAACTGAAGCGCTGCACCCGGTAGAACATATCCCGGCGCAGATTTTTGGCAAAGCCGGTGCCGGCGCGGGAGGCAAAAATGGCAGACAGTACGCCAAAGGCCAGGCTCATCAGCGCGCACACCACCAATTGAACGGAGCGGGTGACGATGATGTCCATGTTCTGCAGCTTCACGCCGTAGTCATAGAGGCTGGCCATGACCAAGGGGATCAGTACCTCCATGGTCACTTCGCCCACCATGCAAAGTGGGCTCAATAGGGCTGCCCACCAGTATTCCCGGATACTCCGGGCCAGTTTTCGGATCATAGTTTGGGTTCCTCCTTATGTTTTCGCTTGCAGGGGCTGCCGCCGAGGTTATGGATGGCGCGATCCAGGAGCGCGGAAAACTGCTGCCGTTCCTCCTCGGTGAAATCCCGCACCAGGGTTTCCTCGGTGGCGAGAATGGTGCGGTGCATGGTTTCGTGCAATTGCATACCTTTTTCTAAAATGTAAATGCGCTTGACACGGCGGTCGTGTTCATCGGGCCGCAATTGGATGAAGCCTTTTTGCTCCAGCCGGGACAAAATACCGGAAACGGTGGGATGGCTCAGCTGAAAGGCTTCTTCGATATCCCGGGGGCAGGGGGGCGTTTGCCGGTGGGTGATAAAGCCCATAATATGTCCTTGGGATGAGGTCAGATCCATGGAGGCCAGAGCGTTGGTCATGGCCTGGTCGGTGCAATTGGCCAGCACCCGGATCAAGTGGCCGTAGCGATGATGCACGTTATCACCTCGCTTCTAAAAAATGTAGCACGCTACATAAAATGATAGCACAGCTTGCGGATTTATGCAAGAGGGAAAAAGAAAGTTTACAATTATTTAGAGTTTTTCATTTTCCTTTCCGTTGGGCATTGCTTTTTGGCCAGAAAGTTGCTATAATGACAAAAAAACTAGGAGGTTTTCTTTTATGAAAAAATGGATCGCACTTTTATTGGCATTGACCCTGTGTCTGGCTATGTTTGGCTGCGGAGAGTCCCAGGCTGACAATTCTACGCCCGGAACCAGCGCGTCTACCAATTCTACCCAGGCAAGCACCACCCAGCCCACGACGGCTCCCACAGAAGCCAGCACCACTGAGCCTACAACGGCTCCCACGGAAAGCACCGCGCCCCAGAAGGTAAACAGCTTCTCCAACCTGAAGCTGAAGCTGGGCGACCAGATGCCGGATTGCAGACTGCGCGATGTGAACAACAATTACTATAATCTGTATGAACTGCTGGAAGAGAAGCAGATGCTGCTGATCAATTTCTGGTTCATCGATTGCCCCTACTGTGTGGAGGAATTCCCCTTCATAAATTCTGCCTACGGCCAGTATGCGGATAGCGTCAGCGTTTTGGCCATCAACCCCTTCGATGAAGATGATGCCATCATTTCCTTTGGTCAGGAAATGAATCTTGACTTTACGCTGCTGGGCATGGACCTGGGTATGCGTTTTGCCTTTGGCGTGCAGGGTTATCCCACCTCTGTTGTCATTGACCGCAACGGTGTCATTGCGCTGATCCATATTGGCGCTGTGCCGGATGAGGCTGTTTTCCTGAATATGTTTGAGTATTTCACCGCGGAAGATTATGAAACTGTGGTGCTGGAGGATATTTCTCAATTCGAGGAAACCGCGGAATAATGAGAGTCGCTTTTTGTGACTGCCATATGCACATGGTGCTTGATGGCAGGGACTGGAAGCAGGCAATCGGCCGCCATAATCCGGTGCCGGATGAGAAATATATCCGGGAAATCCTGACGCGATATCGGGATTTGGGGTATGCGTACCTCCGGGATGGCGGCGACCGCTGGGGCGCTGGTAAGCTGGCCCGGGAAGTGGCCGCGGAAATGGGGATCATCTACCGCACACCGTTGTCGCCGCTGTGCAAGGCGGGCCACTACGGCGCCTTTATCGGCGAAAAGTTTGCCAGTTTGGATGAATATGCCAGACTTGTGAAAAAACAGCGGGAAAATGGCGCGGATTTCATTAAGATCATGATTTCCGGATTGATGGACTTTGACCGGTTTGGAGTACTGACAGAAGAAGGTTTGAGCCCGTCGGAAATTCGGGAAATGATCCACATCGCCCACCAGGAGGGCATGGCCGTGATGGCTCACGCCAACGGCGCCGGAACCGTTGAGGCCGCGGCGGCTGCCGGGCTGGATTCGGTGGAGCATGGCGCCTATTTGGACGACGATGCGCTGGCTGCAATGGCTCAGATGGGCACGGTTTGGGTGCCTACCCTGTCCACCATTGGCAATTTGCGGGGCAAGGGTCGGTTCTCTGAGCTTGCGGTACAGCAAATTTTGGACTCCGCGCTGGAAAATGTGGCCAAATTTGCTGCGTTAGACGGTTTGATCGCCTGCGGCAGCGACGCGGGCGCATGGGCTGTGCCCCATGGGTGTCAATCGGAAATGCACTGGCTTTCGATGGCGCTGGGCCAGAACGCGGAAGGTATTGCAGCCCGTGGAAACCAGAAGATCATGGATACATTCTAAAAGTAAAATGAGCGATTGCGCTGTGCAATCGCTCACTTTTTCATATTTTCCAAGGTCATACGGATCATATATAGGGCATTTTCCGGCTCCTGAATGTCCCGGGTAGCCAATTCTATGGGGCAGGGGCCGTTTTTTTGGCGGTTCATAACGGTTTCCGTCAGATTGCCCCAGCTGGCATCCACACCACCGGCGCGGAGCACTTTCACCGCGCCAACGCTCATAACCTTAGCGTAAACAGCCCGGACGCCCAGTAGACGATACAAAAAAGCGGCGCCACGGCCCACCACTTTGTCCGCCGCGGAAAAGCCCATCATATCCTCGCTGCTGTCCAGCCAGGCAAGCAGCGGCGCTACGCCCCGCTGGGCGCTTTGGTAAACCGTACTGCCTTTGCACAGGACACAGGTGGCGTCGGTTTCGGCCAAAAGCCGTTTTGCGTATTCCAGATCGTGGCTCATGGATATCTCCTTTTACGAATTTGGAGTTATTATAGCGAATTTTGCCGAAGGTGTCAAGAAAGGCGGATAAATTCCCTGTTTTTGCGGATGCTAGGAATGAAAAGGAGGGCGCGCTATGAAACAGGATGAAAAGAAACCGGTGGATTGGGAAGTGAAGGATCCCAAGCCGCCGGTGGTTCGTTCGGGGCATATGGAAAACAGAAAGCAGTAACCCGTGCCGGAAAAAGGGAGCCGCCGGCTCCCTTACATATTCCGAAGAATGGCAAAAAGGCCATAAACAACGGCCCAGGCAATGATGGCGCGGTAGTCGGTCATCCAGGCGAACAACCGCTGAAATGGGCGGAGCTGGCCCAGATGGCCCAGGTGCAGGGCAATCAAACCCAGAAAACCGTAGCCGATCAGGAGGCACAGCAGCGGATGAAAAGAAAATGCCTGGGAAAATTGCAGCCGGCTCAGCGCCAAAATGCATCGGGTGGAGCCGCAGGCGGCGCATTGGTAGCCAAGATCCGCAATGGGGCAGAATGGGAGCCAGCGGAGCATCCATGCGGCCAGTGGGCCGGCGCACAGAAGTCCAAGTAGAAGGCAGCCGTCCAAAAGGAGGATCCGGCGGAGCTGCTTTATCTTTTTCATTACAGATAGAATTCCTGCATCATGATGGCGGCGAAGACCAATGTTCCCAAAAGGGCGAAAACGGTGCCGATGATGGAGCAGATCAGGCCTGCCAGGGCAAGATTGTTTTTTCGGGAAGCGGCTTTGGCTTTACTGAGGGAAATGGCGCTGAGAATGATACCGGTGATGCCGCCGGGCAGAGCCAGAAAGAAAACACAGCAGCTGAATAAAAGAGAACTAATGCCCAAAACCAGACCTACGATGCCCATGGTTTTGCCCGGCAGCTCCCCAATGGACTCCGGCGTGGCAGCAGGGGCTTCGGGGGCGACTTCCGGCTGTGTGAAAGGGGCGGGACGGTGCAAGGGATTGCCGCAATTTTCGCAGAAAGCGATGGTTTCCTCGTTTTCCTTGCCGCAGATGGGACAGAGCATATCGCTACCTCCTGATTGGTTTTCTTTATTATAAGAAAGCGGGAGGCGGTTGTCAAGCGGAGAGCAGGGAAATACAAATTTGACATTCTGCCATTGGCGTGGTATGATGGTAAGAACATATTTGGAGGAAATATTATGCAGTTGTTTATTTTTTTCCTGTTTGCCGCAGGGATTGTGGCTTTGGATCAATGGACCAAGGCTCTGGTAGTGGCCAATATTCCCATGGGCGGCCATGTGGACGCCATTGAAGGGCTGTTTCACTTGACTTATGTGCAGAATACCGGCGCGGCGTTTTCTTCCTTTGATGGGATGCGCTGGATGTTTGTGGCGATTTTCGCTGCGCTGACCGTGGCGCTGGCCTACGAATATTTCCGCAAGCCTATGCCGTTTTCCAAATTTGAGCGCTGGTGCATCGCGGCTGTGTACGGCGGTGGCTTGGGCAATGTGATCGACCGGGTGCGGCTGGGCTATGTGGTGGATATGATCGATGTGGATTTTATGCGGTTTGCTGTGTTTAATGTGGCGGATTGCTTTATTACCTGCGGCGCCATCGCGATGCTGGTTTCCTTGATTTTCTTCAATAAGAAATTTTGGAAGGAAGAGAAAACATGATTTTGTATGCCGATGTGCCCGGCGAGCGGCTGGATGCGTTTTTGGCTCGATGCGCCGAGGGGTTGAGCCGCAGCGCGGCGCAGCGACTCATTGAGGAGGGCTGTGTGCAGCGAAACGGCAAGCCCGGCAAGAAAAATGACAAGCTGAATGTAGGCGATGCTATAGAATTCAGTATTCCTGAGCCTCGGGAAGTGGATATTCAGCCCACAAAAATGGAACTGGATATTGCTTATGAGGACGAGGATGTGGTGGTCATCAACAAGCCAAAGGGGCTGGTGGTCCATCCCGCCGCAGGGCATCAGGATGATACCCTGGTCACCGGCCTGCTGTATGCTCTGGGAGAGGATCTGAGCGGCAACAACGGCGAGCTGCGGCCCGGCATTGTTCATCGCATTGACAAGGATACTTCCGGCCTGCTGGCGGTAGCGAAAAATGATTTTGCCCATACATTTCTGGCAAGCCAGCTGAAGGATCATTCCATGTACCGGGTGTATGATCTGATCGTTTGCGGCAATTTGAAAGAGGATAGCGGCACGGTATGCGCGCCAATCGGCCGGCATCCCAGCGACCGGAAGAAAATGTGCGTGACGGAGCGCAATTCCAAGGAGGCAGTGACCCATTGGGAAGTGGTGCGCCGTTATCGGGGCTATACTCATGTACGCTGCAAGCTGGAAACCGGACGGACCCATCAAATTCGCGTTCACATGGCGCACATCGGTCACCCCATTTTGGGGGATTTGGTGTACGGCCGGAAAAAGCCGGAATTGGGGCAGGACAGCCAATGTCTGCACGCGGGCAGCCTGTGCTTTGCACATCCCAGGGATGGCAGGCCGGTGATGGTTTTCGCGCCGCTGCCGGAATATTTTGTCCAGGTGCTGGACAAGCTGGAGAGAACGGATCGATAAGGCGATGCACACGGGAGAGCTGGAACTTTCCCGTGTGCAAATTTGCAAAATTCTGCAAGGAAACACTTGACAAGCGTAAAATTATGTGATAAAATCGCAAGGCTGAATGCCCATGCGGCACGGGAATTGCGGGTGTAGTTCAATGGTAGAACACCAGCCTTCCAAGCTGGATACGCGGGTCCGATTCCCGTCACCCGCTCCATTCAAATGCGCCAGTAGCTCAGCTGGATAGAGCAACTGCCTTCTAAGCAGTAGGTCAGGGGTTCGAGTCCCTTCTGGCGTGCCATTTTGCTTTCAGCAAAAAAGTAATAAGTAATAGTTAATAGTGAATAAGTAAGGTGTCGGCGAAGCCGACTTATAAAAATCGTGCCGAAGGCACACATCACTTCTTCACTTTTCACTATTACTTCTAACTTCAAATATGGTGGATATAGCACAGTTGGTTAGCGCGTCAGATTGTGGCTCTGAAGGTCGTGGGTTCGAATCCCATTATCCACCCCATAAAAATAACCGGTACCCTTTCGGGTATCGGTTATTTTTGTGGATAATGGGATTCGAAGAGGGCGGCCGAGCGAAGCGAGCTAAAAAAGTGTCCGGTGGCAGGTGAACCGGATTGTCAGAAAAAAGTAGTTGCCAAAAGCGGTCATATCATGTTATAATTCGACTTGTAAAAGCATGCTTATCTATATTGGTGCAGTTTTGATTCCATGCGCGAAATATAATGGATGGATGACCCGCCCAAAACAGCGCACCGATCATCAGATAGGATCGAATCCGCAGAGGAGGACGACTATGTTTAAAAAATCGCCTGAATACCATATTGATAAAGCCTCCGAACTCATGGGTGCAGGCAAATACCAAAAAGCCGCCGAGATACTGAAGCCCTATGCCGAAGAGGGTTATGTTATCGCCATGCTATACTATGCCAACTGCCTGGTGCAGACAGATCTGTACCACTTCGATGAGGCTATCGGATGGATTTTGGAAGCCAAGGAAGCTGTTGATGATCCTGAGATTCAGGCTTATGCTGACGATTTGTTAAGTTGTATTTCCAACAGCGTCAACGAGCAGTTTGCTATGGGTGAAAAAGCCCTTGCGGAAAACCGTTTCAAAGAAGCGATGGCATGGTACACCCTGGCCGCCGAGAACAATCATCGGAAAGCTATGTATACCCTGGCTGGCCTGTACGAAAACAGGTATGGCAGTCTGAATATGGATGAAGGTTCCAAGCAAGCAGTAAAGTGGTATACCGCCGCGGCAGAATTGGGCCATGTGGAATCGATGTGCAAGCTGGCCCAAATTTACCATCTAGGGAAATATTACGATTTAGAAAAAGCGATTTACTGGTACCGGCAAGCTGCCGCTCGGGGCGATCTTGCTTCACGGGACATGCTGGAGCTATTAAATCCATAGCCATTGGTTAGCGCGTCAGATTGTGGCTCTGAAGGTCGTGAGTTCGAATCCCATTATCCACCCCATAAAAATAACCGGTACCCTTTCGGGTATCGGTTATTTTTGTGGATAATGGGATTCGAAGAGGGCGGCCGAGCGAAGCGAG
>JAZOAD010000037.1:0-24027 GCA_045595225.1 Faecousia sp. | reverse complement strand
AATATGCCGGTGGCATATTGCTGCAACCAGTTCAAAAACTGGTTGCTACCTTAATTTTTGCCCGTCTCACGGAAGGGCAAAAATGCAAACGAGTCCCTTCCGGTGTACCAAGAGTAACAAATCCGAACTTTTTACCAGTTGGTGAAGGGTTCGGATTTGTTGTTTTCTTCACCGCGGAGCTCAAAAGCCCGGCGCTACGCAGGTCGCATTCCCTTCCGGTATCCACAATAGATATAGTTTGCTGTTTTTCCTTTTTTGGATGGTTTTGGAAACGAAACCCTTGCATTTTCCCATGATTTGTACTACAATGTGGATACTGGAGAGTATCGTTTTCATGTAGATTTTAGATATTTTTATCATTTAGGAGGAAAATATGGATTCCATTGGAAGTATGGTTACCCTAATCTTTACGATCGCATTCGCCGTGACCGTAGCATTCGGCGCGGTAGTTGGTTTGGTGCGCGGCATGAGCAAGTCTGTGATCCGCCTTGTAGTGCTGGCGCTGGCCGCAATTTTGACATTTGTGATTGCCGGTCCCGTCACCACGCTGGTTGCTCAAAACATTCAAATTGAAGGCGCTACGCTGGGTCAGCTTGTGCTGAACGAAATACGCAGTGAGGCAACGGTTGCCGCCATTCTGAACGCGGCCCCTCTGCTGCAGCAAGCCATCCTGGTAGCCCCAGCCTTTATTCTGTCCCTTGTTATGTTCCCGCTGGTATTTTGTGTGCTGAGCTTTATCTCCTGGATCGTATTCCTGTTTGTCCAGAAGCCTCTGCGCAAGCTGATTTTCAAGGACAGCTGCAATAAGGAAGAGGCCGCCGCAAAGCCCATGGGCCTGCGGGTCGGTCTGCGCTTTGCCGGCTTGGGCATCGGCATCGTCACCGGCGCGCTGATCTTTGGCATGACTATTACACCCCTTCTGGGCCTGTTTACCGTGCTTCCGGAAAAGAGTGTCATGGACGCATCCCTGAATACGCTGGCGCAGCAGAATATTCTGTCTGATAAGGACACCGCCAACATCCAGCAGTCCTACGGCGTAACCGACTGCTTTGTTGTGAAGCTCTACCGCGGAGTAGGCCTTTCCGCCGCAGGCAGAAACTACATAAGCGCCGTTTCCCGGATCGAAGCCGATGGTCAAATCACCTCTCTGCCCGATGAATTCGGCTCCCTGTTCGCAACTATACAAACCGCCACAGAGGGCGGTCTGGTCAACGCCCTTCTGTCGCCGGAAGATCCCAACGCGCTCTACGCCGTCCTTGGTGACAAGGTCTTCATGGACGCGCTGATGCAGGAATGTTCCAATCCAAGCTGCTGCGCTCCGCCGTTCCTGAGGTCATGGCCATCGCGATGAAGACCATGGCAACCAGCATGAAGGTGCCGGAAAACAAGACGGCGGTCTATAACAACATGATGGACAGCATCGCCCTGGCGGTGAAGGACGCGGATATCGACTACGCCGCCATCCAGGCTTACGAAGCGGCCTACGGCAGCGCCGCTGCCCTTTCCCGCTCCGGTTCCGATTCCGGTCTGATGACCCAGGAAGAATATGAAGCGGAAATTGAGAAGCTGGCGGAGCTGGTGGAAACCATTTCTTCCATCCTCAACAAGTCCATCTCCGGCGATAACAAGGCTTTCACCGACAGCATCGCCAACCACATTGTCAGCGAAGTGAAGACCCAGGCTGCTGAAAACGGTGAAAGCGCCCTGGAAAACTTTGATGCCACCAGCGTGCAGAACACCATTTCCACCATCGACGCTGGCAGCATTGACGCAGGCGAAAGCAACGCCGGCGTCCTGCTGGAGCAGCTTACGGATCAGGAGAAGTTCGAAACCGATATCGCCACCGTGGAGACCATTACCGAAGCCATTCGGGAATCCGTAAAGAACGCGGTAGCGGACAATTCTCAGGCAGCGGAAACCGCCAGCACCCTGGCAAGCGTGGTTTCCGACTTTGCCGGCGCGGTTTCTTCCGCCACGGATGAAAACGGCGATTTGGACATCACCCAGCTGGACTTTGAGAAGATCGCCAGCGCGGTTACCACTCTGCAGAATTCCACCCTCAAGAGCGTTGGCTCTTCCGTTTTGGACATTGTGGCTTCCGGCGACCTGGGTGACAACGGCATCGTAAGCAACGCCATGGGCGCGCTGAAGGAAGGCTACGAAAACGGTGAAGACATTGGCGGCACCATCAACTCCGCCGGCGCTTTGATCAACCTTGGCGCCGCTATGGGCGGCGAAGGCGGCGCGGACCAGGAGGCCATGGTGGATTCCCTCACCAGCCTGATCAACAATCTGAACGAATTTACCATTGATCTGCTGCCCTCCATTCTTCCCACCGACTCCATCACCTCCATGGGCGTTCCCACGAAATACGCCGACTCTACCTATGATGTTATCGAAACCCTGCTGACCGAGCTGATGGAACTGAAAGGCGCGGCTGACTACGATGCGGAAGTCGATTCCATTCTTTCCCTCTACGACCTGGTTACCTCCGGTGTGGAAAACTTTGGCGCAGACGATATTGACGAGCTTGCAGGCTACGCCATCCAATCCGACGCGATTTTCAACACCCTTAAGAGCGTTTCCACTTCCAACCCCTTCGGCATTGAAATCACCTCCGAAGCCACACGGCTGGAGCTGACCACCGCCATCGAGGACGGCTACGCAAAGAGCGGCAAGACCCAGAGAGATCTGGATGTTTACAACGCCATCGCCACGCTGTTGGGACTTGATGAAAATGTAAACCTGGGTTAATTCCCCAAATGATAACGCCCTGTTCACGGTGAACAGGGCGTTGCTTTTTTTGCGAATCAAGCCGTCACAGCAGGCCGCATTCGGGGTGCATGGCGTCCGGATTGACGGGGCTGTAGGCCTGGCCGCTCCAGGGAAATGTAATTTCGTACAGCTTGGTTTCAAAGCTGATGTTAGGCAGCTTATTCAAAAACGGCGCGGCAAAATGGTTTTTCGGCAGACCCAGCACAAAGATGCTGTGATTTTTTGCGATCTCGCTTCGGATCTCCTTCAAAAAAATGCGATAATAGCGTTCGTTATCATCCTTGCTTAGGAAAAAGGCAAGCATGGTAATATCCAATGGTTCATTCTCCTTGGGGAGCCGGATGTACCCCAAAGTGGACAGCAGCGGATTGGCAAAGCGGGCCAGCTTCATTAGCCCCCGGTATTTTTTGACGATATACTGCTTGTAGGAAACCTGATTCCACAAAGCGCCGCAGGCGACGATTGTTTCGCCATCCAGCAGTAAATAGAAGCTGTGATACGCCAGATTATGGAAGGAGTCCAATGAATCTATCACCGGAAACAGATCCTTTTTCTTTCCTTCGGTGTTCAGAAATTCCAGCAGCGCAGGCAGATCATCTTCCCTTGCCTGACGGAAGGTATATTCATGTTTCGGCGCTTTGATGGGGACCTTGGGGCTGAAAATATAGGTTTTATATTCCGCAACAGGCTCCATGGACAGCGCTCGGCCACCCTTTGCGAACATGGTTTGGGCCTCAGCATTGTCAGCCACCACGGAGCAGTAATAAAAATCCACATCATCCCGTTGCAGCGCCTTGATAAATCCCGGCCCGAAGCCCACCAGGCCGTCGTAAGCCGCATCCTTTTTCAAACCGCAGACATACGCTGCCTTGCAGTGCTCGCCGCCGATATACACATCCCGGATCAGCTCGGCGCAGGTGCCAACGGTGCGGTCGCCATCCTTGGAAACAAACACCTTGGCTTCCCCGGGTTCTTTCATGTAGGAAGCATAGGCATCCTCCCGGCGGGTATAGACCAGCTCGATGCCGCCCTGGGCGGCGGAGCTTTCCAAAATCCGCAGGATGTCCTTGCCATCTGCCGGGGCGGCAATGTATTTTGTACCCCTCATTTCTTGGCTTCCTCTAAGTTCTCACCGATGGGGATACCGGAGCGTTTGTCCACCTCAAAATGGAAAAGGATATTGATAAACCAGTAGGCAAAATTAATCATGAAGCTGCCCTTGCGCCGCAGCATGGTCATGCCACGCTTCCAGATGGAGCCAAAGCGGAAGAATTCTTTTTTGTACTGCTTGCAGAATTGCCGCAGGCTCTCTGGCGTCAGCTGCCTGGGGGTGAAGGTGATGGTGCCGAAGGTGTAGCCACTTTGGAGCCACCATTGCTCCGACAGCAGCCGATCATCGGCCTTGAAGGATGCGTAGGTCCGAGTGTTGGGGAAAATCAGCAGGTGGTTGAAGGCCACCACGAAGAACTGATGCTTTTGGCAGAAGGCCAGGGTATCTTTGAAGGTGTCCTCATTGTCGGAGTCGAAGCCAAAGACGAAACTGGCGTAAATACCAATGCCCACATCGTGGATCTTCTGAATTAGGGCATCCCGCTCGCCCAGTCGCTCCGTCCAGCCCTTGTTCATCTGCTTCAGGTTGCCGCTGTCGATGGACTCAAAGCCGATAAGCACCATTTCGCAGCCGCTTTCCTTCATAAGCCGCAGCATTTCCTCATCCCGGGCGATGTCCAGAGTGATTTGGGTAGTCCAAATGATCTTCAGCTTCTTCAGCTCTGTGAACAGCTCCCGGGCAAACTCCTTGTCGGAGAAAATACTGTCATCCACAAAGAAGAAGATCTTGTGCTTACAGGTTTTGATTTCGGCGATGATATCTGCCACTTCTCTGTGGATATAGTGGGAGTGATAGTAGCCGGCGATGGAACAGAATTCGCAATTATGATAGCAGCCACGGCCGGTTTCCACCAGGGAAACGGGGAGGTATTTTTTCATTTTGTCGGCGTAAATACTGCGGTCGGGCATTTTGTAGCCGATGCAGATGCCGCCGTCATAGCGCTTTTGCAGCGTACCGTTTTCCAGGTCAGCAAGGACAGTATCCAGGATCTTGTCCGCATTGCCCACCATAATGGCATCGGCGTGTTCAGCAGCTTCTTCCGGGCACAGCGTCACATGATAGCCGCCCAGCAGCACCTTTTTGCCCCGCTTCTTAAACTGAGAAGCGATATAATAGGCCCGCTTAGCCGTGTAGGTTTCCACGGTAATGAACACTGCATCCGTTTCGGTATCGTAGTTAATATTCTCGATGCGGTCATCGAAAAATTCCCGGTCAAAGCGGCTGGGGAGCATGGAATTCAGCACCGCAATGGTCAGCGGCTCCATGAGCCAGCTTTTTAAGTAGGTATCTCCCGCCTTTTTGCCAATGGCCGGAAGAACAAATGTAATTTTCATATTTCCTTACTTCCTTTCCTGTCCGCCTAAAATTTGGCCTTGCTTTCTGTAAATTTCTTTTCTGGTGATCAGATTCAAGGCGAGGAACACGAAAGCATTCAGCGGATTCCGGTGTAATTTGTTGTGAAACAACCTTTTGAAGATATTTTTGAAGGAATTGAATTCATAACGGGCATTTTTGCAGCCCTCCTGCAGATCCTCCGGAGTCATTCGCTCCGGATAATACACGGTATCGCCGTACTGATACCCCCGTTCCAGCCACCATTTGTCATAGATCAGCTTGTTCTGCGCCTGCAGTCTGGCATATAGGCTGGTATCGGGCATGGGGATCAGCGGATTGAACCCTGCCGTAGCGAAATTGTGCTTGAGTGCAAACCGCAAAGTTTCCTCTATGGACTGCCTGGTGTCATGATCGTAGCCCAAAACAAAGGAGGCATAGATCATAATGCCATGCTTGTAGATGTTTTGAACGGCTTTTTCGTAGGTTTCCAGCTGCAGGTTGGCCGCTTTTTTCATGATTTTCAGATTATCCGGGTTCAGGGATTCAAAGCCGATCATCACAAGAATGCAGCCGCTTTCCTTCATGACCTGCAGAAGTCGATCATTCATGGCCACATCCATACTGATTTGGCAGGCCCATTTTTTCTTAAGCGGTTTAATGGCCTCAAAAAGCGCAATAGCAGATGCTTCATCCAGGAAAATATTGTCATCAATGAACAACAAAATTCTCTCTTTCAGCTGCTTGATCTCTTCTACGATTATTTCTGTGGATTTCTGGTACACCTTACGGCGATAAAAACTGCTCACGGAACAGAAGTCGCAATAAAATTTGCAACCTCTGGAAAATTGAACAAGGCCGATGGGGCCGTATTTCTTTCCGAGGAAGGCCTTGCAGTTGGCATCCAGCTTTGTCAGCGGGAATTGATTTTCGGAAATATACATTTCCTTTACGGTTCCGCTTTTCATATCCGCCAAAAAAGCCGGCCATGTGTCCTCCGCGTCGCCCACAAGAACCGTATCACAATATTCCAGCGCCTCTTCCGGTGCGGCGCTTGGATGAAAGCCGCCCATGACGATATGGTTATGATCGGTTTTGTATTTTGCGGCAATATCATAGGCTCTGCGGGCGGCAAAGGTTTCCACCGACAGGGCGATCACATCGGAATCAATGGTTTCCGGCAGATCTTCTATGCGTTCGTCAATATATTCTATCTGCACACCCTTTGGCGTGATGGCATCAAAAACCGCAAAAACCAGCGGCTTCATGGCGTCGAAACTTTTGTCGCCGAACATGCTAACTTTGATCAAAGTAACTTTCATGAATCTCGCAAATTCCTTTCCAGCTTCTTGTTCAACGTACGGAATCCGAGATTCAGTGTAATTTTCAAAATACCGCCACACCGATTGCTTCGCGCCCGCTTCCAGATCCGCTTCAGGGTGTAGCATTCGTTGGAAACAGAAATCAGCATATCTTCCAATTCCCGGGCGGTGAAGTTTTTCGGCGTGAAGGTGGCGTGGATGCTGTCATAATCGCTCCAATTTTGGGACTCGATGCGGCCTTCCCGCGCCAAACGCGCATACACCGGCGTGTTGGGATAGGGCGTAAGGATGGCGAAACGGGGAATATCTACGCCGATTTCTTCGATGTAATCCGGCATATGGAGAATGCTCTCTTTGGTGTCGCCGTCAAAGCCCAGCATAAAGGTGCCTAAAATGGTCACGCCGTTTTTGTGGAATTTATCCACCACCGCCTTGTATTTTTCCACCTTATTCTTCTTATGGCTTTCCTGCAGACTTTCCTTGGAGAAGGTTTCGAAGCCCATCAGCATGCCGATGCAGCCGCTTTGGATCATTAGGTCGAACAATTCTTCATCATCAATAATATCCGTGGTGCAAAGACCGGCCCATTTGATCTTCAAGGGAATCAACGCCTTGTAAAATTCCCTGGCGTAGGCCCGGTTGGAGGTGGGCGACGGATCTAAAAAGAGGATATATCTGCTTTTCAAGCCCCGGATCTCGGCAACCACATCGTCAATACTTCTAGGGGTGTATTTGCCGCCCCAAAAGGAATGGATCACGCAAAAATCGCACCCATTGGTACAGCCAAAATTGGCGATCACCGTGGGAACACCGATGTATTTGCCTTTTTGCATCAGCTCCCGTTTGGGGATCACATTTTGCGCGCCAATATCACATTTTTGGCCGTCGTAGCGGCGCCGGGGCGCTCCAGCGGCATAATCATGGATAAATTGGGGCCAAACCCGGTCGGCAGGGCCGGTCAGCGCCGTGTCGGCGTGATTCATGGCTTCCTCCGGCAGCAGGGTCACATGGTGGCCGCCCATGACGATGTAGCTGCCCTTCCCCTTAAAATATGCCGCCAGCTCGTAGCCCCGGTTTACAGAAGAAGTGACCGCCGTGATGGCCACGATATCGTAAAAATCCAGGGCTTCGTAGTCGATTTTTTCCACGCCCTCGTCGATGGCCCGGAACTCTGCCCGGTATTCCGCCGGGGTCAGCGCCGCCAGGTACGGCATGGTCAAGGGCATATAGCTTAAGGACTTGGAAAAGGCGCTTTTATAGCGGTAATTATTGTCATAAGGGGTGAGAAACAGTATTTTCATCCGTTTTTACCTCCGGAATATCGGAATTGTCCGACATAATGTCCGCGCCGAAGATTTCAAATTCCCGGGCGTACTTCCGGTAGCCGATGTTCACCAGCATATAAATACTCTTGACGGTGCGCCACTTGGTCAGATCCAGGCGACGGAAGATATTTTTCCAGGAATAGGTTTCCTTCCAAGCCCAGGCGATGCCGGCTTCCAGCTCTTCTTTGGTCATCTGCTTGGGTGAATATACGCAATGCTCTACATCGTACATAGCAAAATCCCGCTCCACGATGCGCCCCTGGGCCTCCAGCTCGTTATAGAACTGCGTACCGGGGAACGGCGTGATGACAGAAAAGCGAGGGAGGTCGATCTTGGCCTCCAGGCAAAGCTCCACAGTGCGCCGGAACACATCCGGGCCGTCCTCGTCAGCGCCAAAGGCAAAGCAGCCCATGACCATGATACCCTTGCGGTGCAGCTTGTCCATTAGGGCCTTATATTCATCCACATGGTTCACGCCCTTGCGGATGGCCTGCTGGGTGTTCTGATTGACAGACTCAAAGCCCACCAGCAGGCCCTTGCAGCCGCTCTTTTGGAAGATATCCAGCAGTTCATCGTTGTGGCCGATGGCGGTGGTGGTCAAACCCATCCACCATTTTTTCAGCGGGATCATAGCGGTGAACAACTCTTTGGCGTATTTGGTGTTGGCGATCAGGTTCACATCGGGGAAAATGACCTCTTTGCCCTTGAAGGATTTGATCTCCGCGATCACATCTTCCACAGGCCGGGGAATGACCCGGGTGCCGAAGGCGGCGGGATAAGCGCAGAAAGTGCAGCTGTGATTGCAGCCCCGGACCGCCTCCACGGTGTTGAGGGTAATGTACTTTTTCTTTTTCAGCAGGTCCTTGCGGGGCAAGGGTCGGCCGCCAATATCCGTGTGAGGGTCGCCTACATACAGCGGCTTCAAACAGCCGTCACGAATATCCCGCAATGCCTGGGGAAAGGTTTCCTCGCCTAAACCTGTCAGCACCGCATCGGCGTGCTGTATAGCTTCCTGGGGCATTAGGGAGGGATGGACGCCGCCCAGTAGCACAATTTTACCCAGGCTGCGGAAATAGTCCGCAAAGCGGTAGCAGCGGGAAGATGTGCCGGTAATGCAGGTAATGGCAATCACATCCGCATCGGTGTCCAAAGGGATGGCTTCGGCAGTTTCGTCATAGATCACCACATCAGCTTTCAATTCTTCCGGCACCAATGCCGCCAGCAGAGCCAATGTAATGGGTGCGTAATGCAGGCCCTTGTGAAACATACCGTTATATCGGTGCATGGCCCCGGCGGGGGCCAGTAATGCGATTTTCATGGGAAAAATCCTTTCTCTTTAGGGAATGGGGATAAAGGAAGAAACGGCCATCAGCACGATTGCCAAAGCCACCAAAGCCATCAGTACCTTACTGGTGGCAAGCTTACCCAGTAGCAGGGGCTTCGAGGCCTTTCTGGCGGCGTTATAATAGGCCGGCAGCACCACGATCACCAGGATCACAGACAGGGCGCCTGCGCCGATCTGGACGACTCCCAGCACCGTCAGAGGCAGGAACAGCGCGATCAGCAGAGCCGGCGCCGTGGCGATCAGCCAAGCCACAGGCGAAACCATTTTCAGCTGCCCACGGACCACATCGGCAAAGGCGAAGCCGCTGGACCAGAAGGAGGAGAACATGGCAAACAAAACGAACACGGAACACAGCACCTTCACCGTGGGAATTCCGATGCCGTCGGACAGGCCAATGGTGGCAACCTCTGTGATGGTTTCCGAGCCGAGAATGGTTGCCACAGCAAAAATGACGGTGATGATGGCGTTTAAGCTGAGTCCGCCAATGACCGCCTTGCCGGTGAACGCCGGATTTTCAATATGATTGCAGACCTGGATGATGGAAAAAATGGCGGAAAAGGCAAACATGAAAAGGCCGTACACCGCAAACACCATGTCCAGGCTGCCGAAGGAAAGGCTCAGCGAACCCTTGATATCCAAGCAGGAAAGTGCCGTCAGCGTCAGCACCACGCAGCCAATCAGCGCCACGGAGATCTTCTCACCAACGCCCATGCCCTTAATGCCAAAGAGGATCACAAGAGAAGCCAGCAGGTAAAACAGAATTTTGGAAGCAGCGCTGCCAAGACCCAGCAGATCCACCAGCACATCGCCGGCGCAGAGGATATACACCACCAAATTTTCCAGCAACAGCAGTGCCAGCAGCACCAGGAAAAAAATGTTCAAAGCCCTTTTGCCCTTGCCGGAGAAAAGATGCTCGTCCAGAATGCCCAGTAAGTCATTGGATTTTTGAGAATTGCGGGTCAACTCCGCGATCATCAGATACATCACCGCGCTGGCCCCATAGGCCAAAATCAGGGCCGCCAAAGTGCCGAAAATGCCGATTTTGTTGATGGCATAGGGAATGGTCAGAATGCCCGTGCCAATGCCCGCGCCAGCTACCAGCATCACAGACTCCAAAAATGTCAGCTTTTTCTCCTTCATGGCAGACTCCTTTGGGTAGTATTTTGGCCATTATACCACAAGAGGGAAAAATTGTCGATAGAAACATACGAAAAAACAGCGGATGCCCACCGGGGCATCCGCCGTTGCATATTATGATGGATCTCAACCCATATGGTCGGGGTTGTTCCGGGAGTGGACCAGACCGGGATCCGGAAGATGCTCCACATTGGAATCCTTGATCAGCTTTTTGGGGCAAACTGTGGCGCACAGGCCGCAGTTGTCGCACTTGGAATAATCAATGACCGCCAGGTTCTTGGTGACCGTAATGGCATCATTGGGGCAGATCTTCTTGCACAGGCCGCAGCCGACGCAGCCAACGGTGCAGTTACGGGTGGTCACAGCGCCCTTTGCCATGGAATTGCAGGCAATGATGACATTTCTGCCCGGTTCCACGGGGATGATCAGCCCTCTGGGGCAAGCGGCGGCGCAGGCCATACAGCCAACGCACAGGTCTTCATCCACCACGGCAACGCCGTTCTGGACAGAGATGGCGCCATATTTGCACTGCGCCACGCAGGAGCCATAACCCAGGCAGCCAAATTTGCAGGACAGAGGACCGTGGCCGCCAACCTTGGAGGCCGCCAGACAATCATGAATGCCCTCGTAAGTACCCTTGACCTTGGCGCCGGAGATCAAATTGCCCTCCTGGTCGTAGCTCTTTTCGCCGGAGCATCGGACCAGAGCCACCTTGCGGGTGACCTCTTCCGCTTTCACACCCATGACAGCCGCCATGGCCTGGGCAGATTCATTGCCGCCGGAGGGACACTTGCCGATGGGCGCTTCGCCATTGAGCACCGCTTCCGCATAGCCGCTGCAGCCGGTATAGCCGCAGCCGCCGCAGTTGGCGCAGGGCAGGCAGTTATTCAGTTCCTCCAGCCGGGGATCGGTTTCCACATAAAATACTTTGGAGGCAGCGGCCAAAATCAAGCCAAACAGCAAGCTCAGGCCACCCAGCAGCGCAATCGCAATCAAAATTTCCATTACGCCACCTCCTTAAGAAAAACGCATGCCGGAGAATCCCATGAAGGCCAGCGCCAGCAGACCGGCAGCGATCAGCGCAATGGGATAACCTCTGAAGCAGGCGGGCGGATTGGCCTTGTCCACACGCTCCCGCAGGGACGCGAACAGCACAATGGCCAACGCGAAGCCCAAACCGCTGGCGGCGGCGTTGAGCAGGCTCAGCGGCAGATTATAGCCCTTCTGGGCGTTGGCGATAACCACCGCCAAAACAGTGCAGTTGGTAGTGATCAGCGGCAGATACACGCCCAGCGCCTTATACAGGGATTTTACCTTCTTCTTCAGGAACATTTCCACCAGCTGAACGATGGCGGCGATGACCAGAATGAAGGCGACGGTTTGCATATAGTCCAAGCCCAGCGCAATCAGCAGCAGGTTGACAAAATAGCAGCCAAGGGAGGCCAGCACCATAACAAAGGTAACGGCCATACCCATGCCCACCGCGGCATTGATCCGCTTGGAAACACCCAGGAAGGGGCAGATGCCCAGGAATTTCACCAGGACATAGTTTTCGCTCAGGAGGGCGGCAACAATAATGGTGGTAACTTGTAACATTACTTAGCAGCCTCCTTCTTCTTATTTTTCATTTCCATCCGCTTGGTCAGGTGCTGGGAAGCAGCCAAAACGCAACCCATAACCAGGAAGCCACCCACAGGCATTACGATATGCATGGCAGGATAGCCTTCGGGGATGATGCGAATACCTTCGCCGTTATTCAGCAGGCCACCGCCAAAGGTGCCGGCGCCCAGCAGCTCACGAATAACGCAGATCAGCACCAGCGCTACGGTGTAGCCGATGCCCTGGCACAGGCCGTCCAAAGCAGAGGCCAGCACGCCATTTTTGGAGGCATAGCCCTCCGCCCGGCCCAGCACGATGCAGTTGACCACGATCAAGGGAATAAACACGCCCAAGCTCTCGGACAAGGCAGGGATATACGCTTTCAGCAGCAGGTCTACCACGGTGACGAAGCCGGCAATGATGGTAATATATGCCGCGATACGGACCTCGCCGGGAATCACCTTCCGCAGGGCGGAGATCATCATATTGGAGCAGATGAGAATAACGGTAACTGCCAGGCCCATGCCCACGCCGTTAAACAGGCTGGTGGAAATGGCCAAGGCGGAGCACATACCCAACATCTGCACCAAAACAGGGTTTTTGGTCAGCAAACCCTCTTTCAGTTGCTTCTTAAAATTCATAGCGCACCTCCTTAGTCCAATCCGGCTACGCAAGCCAGGGCGGCATTGACGCCGTCGCAGATGGCCCGGGATGTAACGGTGGCGCCGGTAATGGCGTCGATCACGCCGCCATCCTTGGTGACAGCCAGTTCACCGGACAGACCAACGAACTGGTCGCGGAAGGCATTGCCGGCAGCGTTTTTTGCCGCGGCAACGGCGCCCAAGCCGGCGGGTTCCGTATGGGAAATCACGCTGATGCCCAGCACCTTACCCTGCAGGTCGATACCAACCATCAGGGTGATGGTATTGTCAAAACCGGCGGGCGTGACCTCCACGGCGTAGCCGTTTTGGCCCTTGTAAACCTTGGAAACCAGGCCGGTTTCATCGGTATAGTTTTCCAGTTCCGTTTCATAGCCGCCGGGAAGCACCACTTCGATGGCCTTCATGACTTTTTCCTGATTGGCTTTAGCGATAACAGGCGCGGTAAGCTGATTGACAAAGGCCAGCAAAGCCGCCACGATGGTGGCGATGATCAGCAGCGTCAGCGTCAGCCGCAACACAAATTTCGCGGTAGTTTCCTGTTTCATTTCTTCACCGCCTCCTTCCGGGGCGCGCCGTACTTGGTGGGACGGCCGATGCGGTCCAGCAGAACCACGCAGGCATTCATCACCAAAATCGCGTAGGAAACGCCCTCATTGTAACCGCCGAAGTAGCGGATCATAACGGTCAGTACACCGCAGCCGATGCCATAAACCACCTGGCCCAGCTTGGTGATGGGAGAAGTGACATAGTCAGTGGCCATAAAGATAGCGCCCAGCATCAGGCCGCCGCCAAACACCTGGGCAGCCATCCACGCCACCCGGTCATTGCCCATGGGGAAGATAAAAGTAAGTACCGCTACTGTGCCGATGTAAGCCAGGGGAATTCGCACGGAGATCACCTTGCGGATCAGCAGGTACACCAAACCGATGAGCAGCAACAGCGCGGAAGTTTCGCCGATACAGCCGCCCACATTGCCCAGGAACATATCCAAAATGGAGCTTTCCGGCATCAGGCCCTGGTGCATGGATGCCAGGGGGGTAGCCTCTGTGACGATATCCACAGTAGAGAACACGCCGGCCTGATTTTCCCAGCCCACTTTCACCCAGGTGGACATGGCTACCGGCCAGCTGAACATAAAGGCGCGGGCCGCCAAAGCGGGGTTGAACATATTCTTGCCAATGCCGCCGAAGAGCATTTTTACCACAATAATGGCGAAAAAGTCGCCAATGATCAGCTGCCAATAGGCAATGGTGGGCGGGCAGACAAAGGCCAGCAGCACGCCGGTAACGCAGGCAGACAGGTCATAGGTCTTATCGTCCTGCTTCATCAGCTTACACCAAAGCTTTTCAAACAGAAAGCAGGAAAGCACGGAAACCAGCACCAGCGTCAGCGCCCGAAGGCCAAAGAAGTACACGGAGCCAGCCAACGCGGGAGCCAGAGCAATCAGCACATCCAGCATAATGCGCTGAGTGGTATTTGCGGTGTGAGCATGGGGTGAAGAGGAAATGGTCATCTCATAGTAGTATTTCATCTGTGCCATATTAGTTTCCTCCTCCCTGTTTCTTGGCCGCGGCCGCGCGGGCATCCGTCAGCTTTTGCTTGCCGGAGCGGAAAGCCAGCACCAGCGGCACGCCGGCGGGACAATTATAAGCGCAGCAGCCGCATTCGCAGCAGTCCAGCAGATTGGAAGCCTTGATCTCCTCCAAATCATTGGTAAACAGCGCCTTGTACATCAGAACCGGCACCAGGCGCATGGGGCAAACATCGATACACTTGCCGCAGCGGATGCAATGAGGATCCTCCACCGCAAAGCGATTTTTTCTGCCCAGCACCGTAACCGCGTTACAAGCCTTAATAGTGGAAACAGACAGGTCGAACTGGGCCGCGCCCATCATGGGGCCACCAGACAGGACCTTGTAGGGATTCTCCGCCAGACCGCAGGCCTCAATGAGGCTGATGTAACTGGTGCCGATAGGAACGATCAGATTCTTCGGCTCCATGAGAATATCACCTGACACGGTGACGATACGCTCGATCAGCGGCATGCCTTCAAACACGGCGTCATGGATGGCCTTGCAGGAAGCGGCGTTGAACACGGCGCAGCCCACCGCCACAGGCAAGCCCATGCTGGGAACCTGGCGGCCGGTAATGGCCTGGATCAGCTGCTTCTCCGCGCCCTGGGGATACATAGCCGGCAGCACATCCACGATCACACCGGAATCGGCCACATTGGCCTTCAGCGCCCGAATGGCTTCCGGCTTATTGTCTTCAATGCCGATATGGGCTTCTTTCAGACCCAGGATCTTCATGATCACCCGAATGCCGGAAATCACCTTCTCCGGCATTTCCCGGCAAAGCCGGTCATCGGCGGTAATGTAAGGCTCGCACTCGCCGGCGTTGACGATGATGGTATCCACCTTGCCGATGGCGCCGGAGAGCTTCACATGGGTGGGGAACGAGGCGCCGCCCATGCCCACGATACCGGCTTCCCGGATGACGGAAATCAGTTCCTCCGGGGTCAGACGGTCCACTTCCTGCTGGCTGCGGGGCTGAACATCCTCATGCAGCGTATCCTGATGGTCATTTTCAATGACCACGCTCATAACAGTGGTGCCATTGGAATGGGGGCGCGCCTCCACCGCCTTGACAGTACCGGAAACGGAAGCATGCACCGGAACGCAAAGGCCCTGGTTGTCGCCGATCTTTTGGCCCTTCTTGACCGGGTCGCCCTTCTTTACCAGCGGCACGCAGGGCACGCCGATATGCTGGGACATGGAAACCACCAGAAGATCCGGTTGCGGAAAACGCTGGGCCGGAATGTCGCGGGTGTGCTTGTTTTCCTTCGGATGCACACCGCCAAAGAATGAGAATGCCATAATAAATTCACCTCTTTAAAGATTGTGAAACAGCTACTTACATTATACTGCAAAAAAATGCCCGCGTCTATATAACATTTCTTGATTTTTTAGAAAATTTGGCCACTTTACAAGGCCCGCGGAACGTACTATAATAATGATATTCAGTCGTGAAAGGAGGCATCGCCGTGAAAAACAAGTATTTGCGCTTCCAAAAAGGAGATTTTTGGGTCATCGGACTGGTGCTTTCTTTGGCCGCGGTGATCTTCCTGCTGTTCCTTCCCTTAGGAAAGCAGTCTGCCGCTTACGCTGAAATATACCTGGATGGCGAATTGGTTCAGCGCGTTTCCCTGGCAGAGGACCGGGAATTGACCGTCACCGGGGCCTACACCAATACCATCGCTGTTTGGGACGGAAAGATCGCCGTTACTGACTCCGATTGCCCCGGCCGGGATTGCGTCGGCTGCGGCTGGGTCGACAGCACCGGCAGAAGTATCGTCTGCCTGCCCAACTGTCTGGAGATCCGGATCGTAGGAACGTCCGGCGATGTGGACTTCGTGGTGGGGTGACGGCATGAGTAAGGCAAAGCAAGTTTCTCTCTGCGCGGTGCTGATCGCGCTGGCGCTGGCGCTGTCCTACGCCGAGCGTTTTCTGCCGCTGCAGCTGCTGGTGCCCCTGCCCGGCATCAAGCTGGGGCTGGCCAATATCGTCACACTGGTGGCCCTATCCCTGTTCAAAACCCGATATGCCGCCATGATTCTGCTGTGCCGCTGTATTCTTGGCGCGGTATTTGGCGGCGGTATTACAGGCCTGGCGTTCTCCCTGTGCGGCGGCATGCTGGCGCTGCTATGCATGGCCGCGGCAAAAAAAAGCGGCCATTTTTCCCTGTACGGCGTCAGCATTTTAGGGGCCGGGGCCCACAATGTTGGGCAGATCCTGGTGGCAATGGCGCTGATGAATTCCGTCTATATTGGCGCGTATCTCCCCTATCTGCTGCTGACCGCAATTTTCACCGGTATGCTCACCGGCGGCCTTTGCGCCGGAATCCTCCGGGTGCTTCCCAAGGCAGGCATTCCCCTGCCGGACGGGCGAAAGGAGGAATTGGCGTGAAGAAAATAATCTTGATCCTTCTGGCGGCGGCGCTTCTGCTGGGTGGCTGCAGCCTGCAACCCAAGCAGCACAGCGTCACCTATCTCAATCTGTTTGACACGGTGACTACCATTTTGGGTTCCGGGGGCAGCGAGGACGATTTTCAGCAAAATGCCACAAATATTTACAATCAGCTTTACCGCTACCACCAGCTTTTTGACATTTACAATGATTATGACGGTATTCCCAATTTAAAGACCGTCAATGACCGGGCCGGCATTGCGCCGGTGAAAGTCGATCCGGCCATCATTGGGCTGCTGCTGGATTGCAAAACCTATTATCAGCTGACCGGCGGAAAAGTCAACGCCGCTATGGGTAGCGTGCTGCGGCTTTGGCATGAAGCCCGGGCATCTGAGCAACTCCCAGACAGCCACGATCTGGCGTATGCGGCGGCCCACACGGATTTTGACAATATCATTATTGACGAAGCAGCCTCCACGGTGTATATTTCTGACCCAAACCTTTCTTTGGATGTGGGTGCCATCGCCAAGGGCTGGGCCGTACAGCAGGTGGCAAAGGACGCGCCATCCGGGCTACTGATCAGCGTAGGCGGCAATGTCTGCGCCACCGGCCCCAAAGCAGATGGCAGCAATTGGGTCATCGGCATTCAAAATCCCGACGGTGGCGACTACCTGGCTACCGTTTCCATTTCCGGCGGTTCGGTGGTCACCAGCGGAGATTATCAGCGCTTCTTTACTGTGGACGGTGTCAACTATCACCACATCATTGATCCGGAAACCTTGATGCCATCTGCCTATTGGTGCAGCGTCACCGTAATCTGCGCTGATTCCGGCTTGGCGGATGCTCTGTCCACCGCCCTATTCCTGCTTCCTTTGGATGAAGGGCAGGCTCTTGCAGAACAATGCGGTGCCCAGGCACTATGGGTAGATGCCACAGGCCAGGAATTTACGACTCCTAGTTTTCAATAACTTCTGAAAAAATGACACCGGGCTTGTGCCCGGTGTCATTTGCTTTTTTAGGAATATAGTTGCGCTTGTGTTTTTACTGCTCAACGGGGAATTTATCAATGATCCATGCATCGTACTGCATGATCAGCCATGCATCCAGAATATTAACAACGCCATCACCATTGACATCCGCAACGGATAGATCCAAATCATCTTCATCTTTGATCCACGCGTCATACTGCTGGACAAGCCACGCATCATTAATATCAACCACGCCATCGCCGTTCACATCGCCCCACAGGCCGGGTTCTACCAGAATCAGTGCGTTCATGATCTGATCCTTGATGTACTTATGACCTTCCTCAGTGGGTTTTACTTCGCTTTCCATGCCCATCTCACTGCCGCCAAGCACCAATGCCATCAGCAGCTGCTCCATATCCGTATAGTTAGTAACATTCTCTTCCACGGTGCAATGGGTGTCGGGAATGGAAACAAAGGTAGTGCCGGATTCCGTGTAGACATAGGTAAGATACCGCAGGTTCATCGCATCCACCAGGAAAGTGTAGTACTCTCCCAGAGAAATGGATGCTTCACCGAAATTCAGAACCACTTCATCCAGAGGATTGAACATGCCGATAACCAGCAGTTCTGCGTTGGGAGTGATCTCATGGATGCTATTGAAGACTTCACCGGCGTTGAACAGGTGGGTCACGTAAGCATACATATAGCACTCAGCCATCATAACAATCAGATCAGCCACGGGGACGGTTACTACCAGTTCGCCGGCTTGGATGAGCGGCAAACCAATATGCTCATTTGCGGCCGTACTGAAATCGTAGGTGAAGGTTTCTGGGATGCCCTTTGTGATCAGGTCATCACGGACATCCGCCAGAACTCCGTTCAATTCAGCAACGCCGTCCTCACCAATGTAGGAGACCCAATCCATAGTATAAGTAGTAGCATCCAAGTTTACACCGTAGCCGGCAAACATCTCACGGATGAGCCCACCAACCATAGGGTTATTCAGATAAAGACTCAGCTGCTCGTTGAAAATCGCAGCTATTGCGCCCTGGGCCTGTGCCTTAACAAAATCGGTAATACCAAAGCTGCCGACACCGACCGTGACCAGGTCAGCCTTTGCCAGTTCCGCGATGTACTGCGCGCGCAGCTCCTCCGCATTGCCTTTGAAAGTAGCCAGCGTGTACTCGTCGGCCACGAAGTCCTCATCCAAAATGTACAGCAAATCCGTCATGGACATTCCGGCCGCTGCCAGATTTTTGTGGCTAATGCCCAGCTCACCCGCCAGCAGCTCCACATAACCATCGGAAACAGACAGGTCATCACCCAGGCCTACATAATAGGAATCTTCGCTGATCATGTATTCGGCGGTAGTCGCGTCTTTGATCAAAATGTCATAGGCGTAATCCTTTGCAATGGGGCCGGCATTTACAAGAACCGCCATAACCGTATCTTTGATCTGGGTATTGCCTTCAATATTCGGATGGGCATAGAAGCTATTGCCAAACATATAGCGCACCGCCAGGACGGCAATCGCAGCGGTCGCAGAGTCAGCAAGGAGACCAGGGTCCATCTCAAACACAGGATCCTCCGTGACACCGGTTGTCTGTATGCCGTTCTTCTGCAGTTCATAATAGAACTTAGTGGTAGCGCCGTCAACAAAATGATTGTAAATATACTCCACCAACGCATCGGACGCAGAGCCAAAACCGCTCAGGCTGTTCGCGTCAACCTTAATGGTATTGATCTTTGCCGCATGCTGCATAACGGTAGCCACAACATCATAAGCGTAGTTCAGAGTATTCTGATAACAAGTGTACACGCCCGCGAGAGCGGCCTTAAACTGGGCCTGTGCGTAGGGAACAAGCTCATTGATGCCCTCGTTAAGCTGGGCAATGCCTGCTTCCGCCTGGGCGATGGCTGCTACAAGCGATGCGATCACAGCGGGATCCGTTGCCTGCGCCAGTTGTGCTTCTGCCGCTGCCTTTTGCGCTTCTATATTCGCCTTTTGGGCCTCCAGACCCTCGATCACAGCCGCGAAAGCATAATCATAGGCATCGTAGTTCTGCGCTCTCAAATTAACCAGATGTTTGGAAAGTGCAGCGCCGTATCGTTCAAGATCCGTATCGGGATTTTGCAGATCCAGCTTGCTCAAATCTACACCTTCCAGCCAAGCCATATCCAAAGCAAACGCATAGGTATAGAATTCATCATCCGCGAAAATGGATAATCCGTTTGCCGCGGCCATATCACGGACAGACTTGAATACGCCGCTCAAGGCCTGACCGACCATCATGTATTCCACGATACTTCTGACATACAGGCTGTCATCGTACATATCGAAGCAATCCTTCATGTCATCGGTAAGGGTGGTGGGATCGCCGTCCCAGGAAACGATTTCATCCAGGTATGTGGAAACATCGCCTGCGTCCGCGAAATAGAACCGATCCGCATAGGGGCACTCAGACGCTCTGTAGAGATCCACCATCTTGATCAGGTCACCGTAAAGGTCGCCCAGTTCAATCGTCTTGCCTTCAAACTCCACCACCAGGCCATCAGCAAGGTTCTGAATATTGATGGCAACAACGGTAGCGTTAGGATTGAGCTCATAGATCTTACCCATAATAACGTCGAAGTGATAGCATGCGCCCATGGTGGCGTAGGCCAGAACATCCGCGATCATATCAAATTTTTCAGCAAGAGCGGGATCGTCCATTTCGGCTTCGCTTGTCAGATAATCGAGTGCAAAAGCCTTGATGGTTTCATAATACTCCTGTTCGCTCTTATCCAGGAGCGCATCCCATTCAGGCGCCTTCCAGTAGGTACCATTGGACAGAATGGACTTGACATTATTGAATGCATACACGCCAAAGTTGTTCCAGCCAACATCAACAGTAATCACTTCCGCATCGGCGATGGCAGCGCGGTAGGCAGCGCGAAGCGCATCAATGCCACCGGGCAGAGCGATCTCAAACCACTTCTGGCCGCCGGTAAAGCGCCACTCGGTATATGCGTCGCCATCCCAACTATCGTCCAGCAGGATGCTCACTTCCTCTGTACGCATAGAGGAGATGGCCAACTGGTGCAGCTCGACTTCCTGGCCGGTGAGAGTCTCCAGGGCAGCGGCGATCTGCGCGGGATAAGCATTTTGGGGGGCGCGTTCATAGCCGTATGTATTCAGATTTGCCTTGGAAGCTGCCAGAGGGTCTTCAGTAACCTCTGCGGGCAGGTATCCACGGTGTCCGTAACCATTGGTGTTGGAAGCGCCAAGGGAAACGTAATCGATCACATTGCTGTCAGTCCGAGTGCTCATATCGACAGCAATAACCAGGCCATTTGCGCCGATACCCAGCAGCAGGCACAAAGCCAGCAACAGGGACAGCGCGGAGCGGAATGCTTTATGGAACATTCTGTTTTCCTCCTTCATTTCTCTCACGCCGACGGACAAATGTCGACGCACATCTAATTTGCAATTTCACAGCAATAATTTGGGAAACAAAGCTTATATGCTATCACCAAGGATACTGGGGTTCGGCGCAGCAATTCCTCCCCATACCCCTGTAAACAGCAAAAAGGTCCATTTCCATCTGTGCGCTGACCATCTTGGGAAAAGTAATGCGCATGATTTGCCCAAGCTGCTCAAATGCGTTACCTCAGTATTTTACCACAGCAGCTCGGATATTGCAATGGTTTATCCTTATTTTGGAGAAATAACAGAATGTAAATTTTCCCATTTTTCCCATTACCTCGATTTTTCGCATATGCAAAAGACACCGGGCGAGCCCGGTGTCTTTTAAGGTTATTGGAGAATGGGGAGGATTATTCCTCTCTCTTCTTGGTGGTCAGGCAAACCAGGCCAACCATGGAAACTACTGCCAGCGTAATCAGGCCGGACATAGTTTCACCGGTGGGGGGGTTGGTAGCTTCGCTGTAGGTGTCGCCACAGCCGGTGCAAGTATAGACGATATATTCGGCGGTGGTTTCGGTCACTACATAGTTGTGGCCCAGAGCCTCGGTCTCGTCAGCAATGTAGCTATCGCCGCAAGAGGCACAGGTGTAGGTGGTGTAGCCGCCCTCGGTGCAGGTGGGCTCAGTCACAACTGCTTCGTAACCGTGGCCGCTGGGATCGGTGTAGTCTGCAACATAGCTGTCGCCACAGACGGAGCAGGTGTAGGTGGTGTAGCCTTCCTCGAAGCAGGTGGGATCGGTCACAACGGCTTCGTAAGTGTGGCCCAGAGCGTCTACATAGTCAGCAACATAGCTGTCACCGCAGACGGAGCAGGTGTAGGTGGTGAAGCCACCCTCAGTGCAGGTGGGCTCAGTCACAACTGCTTCGTAACCGTGGCCGTCAGCTGCCACATAGTCTGCTACATAGGTGTCGCCACAGACGGAGCAGGTGTAGGTGGTGTAGCCTTCATCCACACAGGTGGGGGCGGTCACAACGCCTTCATAGAAGTGGCCGGTAGCGGGAATGTCTTCCACATAGCTGTCGCCGCAAGCGGAGCAGGTGTAGGTGGTGTAGCCATTCTCAGTACAGGTGGGATCGGTCACAACGGCTTCATAAGCATGGCCGACCGCGGGGATCTCAGCGGTTTCGAAATAATCGCAGTTAGCGCAATCTCTTCTCTCCTCACCGGCTTCGGTGCAGGTCGCTTCGATTGCGGTGTACCATTCGCCCATCTCGTGCTCCAGCTTTTCAATGGCGCGGTAGTGGTAGTAGTCACCACAGTTCTTGCAGTAACGTCTCTCCTGGCCTTCTGCGGCGCAGGTGGGCTTGGTGTGGACTCTCCAGTCTTCCATGTCATGGCCGGTAGCGGCAACATAGCTATCCACATAGGAGTGGCCGCAGCTGCAGGTCCAGGTGGTGTAACCCTGAGTGGTACAGCCATTGGGAGTCACAACAGGAACATACTCATGCTCATGGTAGGTCTGACGGGTTTCGGTCTCGAAACAGACAGAACAGGTGCGGGTCTCTTCACCGGCTTCATCCACAGTGGGAGCCTGGGTCTCAACCCATTCGCCCCAAGTGTGGCCCAGAGCAGCAACATAGTTTACTACCTCAGTCTGGCTATCGCCGCAGCGGCAGGTAATGGTTACAGTGGTATAGCCCTGCTCAGTACAGGTGGGAGCCGTAACAACTTCAGTCCGGGTGTAATCATGCTGATGATCCAGCTTGGGAAGGATCTCAGTTTCGGTATAGTCACATCTGGAGCAGCCCCACAGATTGTGGCCTTCTGCTTCCTCAGTGGCATCCACATGCTCAAGCAGTTCGCTCATATCGTGGCCCAGAGCGTTAGTTTTGTTATCAACATAGCTATCGCCGCAGGCGCAGGTGTGGGTGGTGTAGCCACCCTCAGTACAGGTAGCAGGAGTTACAACAGCCACATGGTTATGGCCGGTTGCGGGAATCACAACCTTGGTGTTCTAATCGCAGCGGGAGCACTGTTCATAGGCTTCCCAGCCGGGATCGGTACAAGTAGCAGGCTGGCCTTCAACAGGCTTCAGATCATGGCCCAGAGCGCCGATCACAACCTTGGTGTTGTAATCGCAGCGGGAGCACTGTTCATAAGCTTCCCAACCAATGCCGTTACAAGTAGCAGGCTGACCTGCAACAGGCTGCAGATCATGGCCAATGGAGATAGCGCCATCCTCAACAAAGGAATCAACAGGAACAATATTATTATTGCCGTCGACATGTTTGATCTCGGTAACAGTCAGGTTGATATCATATTCGCCAACAGATGCGACGCTAAATACCAAGGTAAACAGCGTGCCGTCGCCACTAATTACCGTACCAGGCTGAATACCAATACGGGCTTCTGTGTAGCCGTCCTTATCACGGTCATTGAAGACGAGATTGCGATTCTCGCCCTCTTTAGTAATCGAAATCAATCCACTCTTAACATCAACCAAGTTCAGATTATCATAGTCAGCATTGATATTAATATAGAAAACAGACAAATCAGGATTGTTCTCGATCTTTACAGGGACCTCAATGGTGCCCCTCTCACAATTATACACATTCTCCGCGTAAACCTTGGTGGTTTCATTGGCACCGGTGGTGGCCGCTACAAAAGTAGCGGTCACCAACAGAGAGCACATAACCAAAACGGTCAATACAATAGTATATAATTTTTTCATGTTTTAATTCCTTTCCGCAATTATTGCTCAGCAGGGAATTGGTCAATGATCCACATGACGTACTGGTAGATCAGCAGTGCATCTTCACCATCAACATCGCCATCACCATCGACATCTGCAAGAGCAAGGTTCAGATCTTCTTCATCTCTGATCCACATAACGTACTGGTAGACAAGCAACGCATCTTCGCCATCAATGACACCGTCTTCGTTCACGTCGCCCCACAGGCCGGGTTCTACCAGAATCAGTGCGTTCATGATCTGATCCTTGATGTACTTATGACCTTCCTCAGTGGGTTTTACTTCGCTTTCCATGCCCATCTCACTGCCGCCAAGCACCAATGCCATC
>JAZOAD010000036.1:0-3466 GCA_045595225.1 Faecousia sp. | reverse complement strand
GGCGAGCGTGCCTGCTATGAGACCGGCGTGCACGGCCTCAACCCCGAACTGATCAAGATTCTGGGCCGTCAGAAGTACCGCACCTCTTACGGTCAGAATGTGCTGAATCACTCCATGGAAGTATCCCACATCGCAGGTCTGATGGCCTCCGAGCTGGGCGTGGATGTGACCCTGGCCAAGCGTGCTGGTCTGCTGCACGACCTGGGCAAGTCCATCGACCATGAGGTGGAAGGCAGCCATGTGCAGCTGGGTGCTGATCTGGCCCGGAAGTACAAGGAAAATCCCGTGGTCGTCAATGCCATTGAGGCACACCACGGCGATGTGGAGCCCAAGACGGTGATCGCTGTCCTGGTGCAGGCTGCTGACGCTGTGTCCGCTGCCCGTCCCGGCGCACGCCGTGAGAATGTGGAAAACTATATCCGCCGCCTGCAGAAGCTGGAAGAGCTGACCGGCTCTTACCCCGGCGTTGAGAAGGCATTCGCCATCCAGGCCGGCCGTGAGGTCCGCATCATGGTCAAGCCCGAGGAGGTCACCGAGGACAACATGATCCTGCTGGCCCGGGATGTGGCCAAGAAGATCGAAGCCGAGCTGGAATACCCCGGCCAGATCAAGGTCAATGTGATCCGTGAGACCAAGGCTGTGGAATACGCCAAGTAAAAAGATTCGCCCCGGAACATCCGTTCCGGGGTGATTTTTTATTCCTGCTTGCGGTCAGGAATGTATTCCATAATGTCTTCTACACGGCAATCAAGGATACTGCATAGCTTATCAATTGTGTATACTTCCACATTTTTATTCTTGCGCAGACGGTCCAGCTGCGAACGATTCACATTGTAGTGGGTATACAGCGCATACTGTGTGACGCCTTTGGCTTTCATCGTCTTCCACAGCCTGTCGTATCGAATCATTTCCATCACTTCCGTTATTTCTCTTGCTTTTCTTTTATTATTGCCTTAAAATTACGGAAGGAATAGTGTCCGCATAATGACACTAAAGGAGGGTTATCTATGCAGAGAGCTTTAGCGAGGCGAATTTATGAGCAGGTATGTGTGGGCGTTTTGCAGGAATATCAGCTCCCCGGTGTTGCATTTGCTTTTGCGCCCGGGTCTTTCTGCTTGCAGAAGTATACGCAAATGCTGGAAGCATACGCCCGGCTCTGTGAGCGATTGGGCGTGACAGACGAGGATGAGGATTTGGAATGTATCCTTTCCTCTTTGTTCGAAATCCAGGAAGAACTATGCTGTCAAATGTTTCTGTATGGGACACAATTTGCTGAATTGGGGTCGCTGGCGGATTAATTTTGTCCACAGGTGGCTTGCATGTGTACTGCAAACATGATACAATGGGTGCAATCACGCAAAAAGGAGTGAACTTTACAATGATTGCAAGAGATATTTGCCTGCGGGTCCTGCAGGCAGCGGTCAGTACCGGCGCGGATTACGCAGAAATTTTCGCCGAGAACACCGTCAACCACAGCGTGGGCATGCTGGCCAGCAAAGTGGAAAACATTAAGGATACCGTCATTGCCGGCGCTGCTGTCCGTGTGTACAAGGGCCTGCGCAGTGTGATGGCCTCCACCGTGGACACCAGCGAGGCCGGCCTGATCGCCTGCGCCCAAAAGGCTGCCGATGCCCTGGGTGAAGGTACCGCTCAGATCGACATCGTCCTGCGGGAGCGTCTGTTCGGTGACATCCACCCGGTGAAGATCGTCCCTTCTACCGTGGACAACAAGAGAAAGGTGGAGATCCTGAAGGCCGGCTACTTTGCCGCCAAGGACTATGACAGCTGCATCACCCAGGTCAGCGGCACGCTGCTGGATGTGGATCACAATATTCTGATCGCCAACACCGAGGGCCTGTACGCCCAGGACCGTCAGATCCGCACCCGTATGGCCATCTCCGCTGTTGCCGACAAAGGCGACGGCGCACAGACCGGCTCCTTCAACCCCGGCAGACGGATGGGTCTGGAGACCTTCATTGATCTCATTGACCCCAAGGATGTGGGCATTCGTGCCGCCAAGCAGGCCGTCACCATGGCCGGTGCCGGCTACTGCCCTGCCGGTGTCATGAGCGTGGCCATTGACAACGGCTTCGGCGGCGTTATCTTCCACGAGGCCTGCGGCCATTCTCTGGAAGCCAGCTCTGTGGCCTACGGCCAGAGCCAGTTTGCCGGCAAGCTGGGTCAGAAGATCGCCAACGAAAAGGTCACTGCCATCGATGACGGCACGATCCCCAACGCCTGGGGCTCCATCAACATCGACGACGAAGGTACGCCTGCCCAGCGCAATGTGCTTATTGAAAACGGCGTCCTCAAGAGCTACATGATCGACAAGTTCAACGGCCGCCGCATGGGCATGGCCTCCACCGGCAATGCCCGCCGTCAGAGCTACGCCTACACCCCCACCTCCCGCATGACCAATACGTACATCGCCCCCGGTCAGGATAAGAACGAGGACATCATCAGCTCCATCGAGTACGGTCTGTATGCCGCTTCTATGGGCGGCGGCTCCGTCAATCCGGTCACCGGTGAATTCAACTTCTCCGTCAACGAAGGCTACATGATCCGAAACGGCAAGATCTGCGAGCCCGTCCGTGGCGCCAGCCTGGTTGGTAAGGGCAGCGAGATCATTCAGAACATTGACATGGTTGGCTCCGATATGGAGATGGGCCAGGGTATGTGCGGCTCCTCCAGCGGCAGCGTGCCCACCAATGTGGGTCAGCCTCTGATCCGTGTGTCTACCATCACCGTCGGCGGCAGATAAGGAGGGACGCATATGAATTTTCAGGAATTTAAGAAGCTGGTGATCGCCGCCTGCGAAGAGGCGGGCGTCGCCGAATACGAGCTTTACTATCAGGCAGGTGTTTCCACCAGTGTGGACACCTTCCAGCACAGCATCAACGAATTTACCTCCCAGCAGACCGGCGGCATCTGCTTCCGCTGCATTTGGAACGGCAAGATGGGCTACGCCTCCACCGAAGCCATGAATCCCGAGCAGGCCAAGCTGCTGGTCGACAAGGCCGTGGACGCCGCGGCAAACCTGGAAGCCGAGGAGCAGGTGTTCCTGGGCGAGGGCGGTCAGGAATATGAGCCGCTGAATGTGAAGGCCTATGACCTGCCCACCACTGACGAGCTGATCGCCAAGGTGCTGGAGACCCAGGAGAAGATCTACGCCGCTGACCCCGCCGTCATCGACGGCTGCCAGACCCAGGGCATTGTGGAGCAGATGGAAACCGCCATCTACAACTCCACGGGCCTGGACCTGAGCTATACGGCCAATGTGGCAGGCCTGATCGCCGTGGGTGTGGTCTGCAACGGCAAGGAAATGTCCAACGATTACCAGATCAAGCGGGGCAAGCTGGACGAGATCGACACCGACGCCCTGGTCAAGAAGGCCGTGGACGGTGCCAAGAGCAAGCTGGGCGGCGAGGTTGCGCCCACCGGCCAGTATCCCGTGGTATTCAACAGC
>JAZOAD010000035.1:0-2927 GCA_045595225.1 Faecousia sp. | reverse complement strand
CGGCGATGTCCCAAATCGTGAAAGGCAGCCACCATATCAAAAACCGCTTTTCTGTAAAAATGGGCCGCCACCTGTGCGCTTACAAAGGCCATTGGACTGCTGGGCTTCAGCAGATCCTCAAAGCCCCGCAAGGAGGAAGCTGACGCGATGATCACGCCATCGATTCCCCGGGCCAGCATCGTGTTCATGTTCTGTGCCGGGGAGTTGTGGGCAGACAGCACAGAGATCATATACCCTTCCTTGGCGGCAACCTGCTGAATGCCCTCGAGAATGGAGGAATAGTAAGGATTCCGTACGCTTTTGACCAATACGGCGATCTGCTTGGTCTCCTTGGTCGCCAAACCCCGGGCAACCAGGCTGGGATGGTAATTCAATTCCTTTACCGCAGCCAGCACACGCTGCCGGACTTCCGGCGTAACGGACTTGGTACCGTTGAGCACATGGGCTACCGTTGTCCCCGACACACCTGCCCGGCGGCCAACATCCTCCCGTGTAACGCCCATTTTCTTCACCAACTTATCTATAGATTTTTGAAATAACCATAGAACTGGTAACATTATATATGACAACCGGGAAATACGCAAGGAGTTTTTGGCCTGTCACGATTCGGTCTGTTCCTCCTTGGGGTAATACCGCCGGAAGATCCTGTTGAAGATCCAGGCGCTGAGAAATGCGCAAAGACCGAATACGAACCAGGCTGTCACAGGCCAGTAAAGGATCACCGCCAGTACGGTCAGGATCGCCAAAGCCAGCAGCACCACCGTCCAGCCAAGATGACGGACAGACAGATACGCTGCGCTTTTCATGGTGGTGGGGATAGGGTTGTCAAACACCGCCTGCATAGGAAATACATACAGGCTCACAGTCAGCAGCACCACATCCAGGCCCAAAAAGATCATGGCAAGGATAGTCCCGGCCAGACCGCCCATTTTCACAAAATACACGATGTCCGTAGTAAACACCGCCGCAGCAGCGGCCAGGATCAGCCAAATAACGGTAGCCTGCCGGAAATTCGTCCGAAATGCGTCCCAAAAGTCCCGGAAGATCTTCCCTTCCTTATTGTTGTGCATCTTGATAAACACCGAATACAGCGCCGTCGTGGATGCGCCTATGGTCACGATGGGCAGGCTGAACAGCACCCAAAGCAGGTTCAGGAACATGATGTGGATCGGCTTCCAGAGCAGATCCATCAACTTTCCCTCAGGGTCAAAAAAGCCTTCCATTTGGTTCCTCCTGCAATCTAAAACAATCCAAATCGGACAAAGGAGTAGCTGCTGCGCTCCTTGTCGCTTTTTCCTTCCTTCCAGCTTCCCGGAAGCTCAAAAACACGGGGTGCCACATGGGCAGGCTCTTCCCACTGGCCATTGTGATGGGGACCCAGCAGATTTCGGTTTCCGGAATACAGCGTGATCTGCGCCACATTTTGTCCCTTTTTCAGGTATTTGGTGATATCCGCACTGTTGGCAAAATAAGACATTTCTGCCAATTCGCCGTTTATCCGCAGCGTGCAGCGGGCATAGCCGCCCGGCAGATCAAGGACCGTTTTTCCGGGTTCTTCCACCGTGAACGCCTGCTCCAAAACCATAGCGCCTGCAAAGAAGGGATACCCCTCCAAAACCGGCTCGGTCACCATCGTACGCCGCTGACCCAGGTAGAATGCGTCAGCCAGATATACGCCCTCCTGCTGACCCTTTTGGAAGGCGCTCTGCGCAAACACGCCGAAGTCGCCCTGGAGATAGCAGGCCTCTACCGTGGTATTGTACACCAGGCAATTGCGAAGAGATTCTGTGGCATTTCCAAACAACACATCGTACACCCGGTGTTCCTGGTAGAACCGGAACGTGAACTCCACGCAGTTTTCCCCCTGCTGCAGGAAGGGTGCGATATCCGCCCGATGCAGTTGTTTTTCGAAATCCGCAGCGCCATTAAAGCAGACGAGATGGCCATTGACACGGCACTCCCGGGTATCCATATCCTCTGCCAGCAGGAACAGCCGCCGGGGCAGATATGCCGCCTGGAACCGGTATTGCAGCCGGAGCTCTCCATCGAAGCGCTTGTTCAACAGCTCCTGGAATACGCCCATACAGCTATAGGGGCCCTCGTAGGTGTGTCCATCCACAGAATAATAAACCTGATCCAGCGTCCAATAATTATCAGAGCATTCCCTGACGGCAAACGGACCTTGCAACGTGATATGCCGGGGCTTTTCTGCAGGCTGTGACACCTCATCTGTCAGAAACAGCACATACGATGCTCCCGGAGCGAAATGCAGCGTTGTTTCCACCAGCCGGTGCTTTCCCGTTTCCAGATCCAACGCCCGAAACCCGGTAAAATCTCCGTTAAATTTCAAGTGTGCCTCCCGGGTCAAATCGCAGTTCACCGCATAAATAAACCGTTGCTCTCCAAATTGGCGCAGGGTGGAGCGGACGGTGGTCGCCGTATCAGACACAGTATAGGGCTGCTGCCGCCGGAGCTCCTCCAGAGAAATATTGCTCTCAAAGGGGCAGTTCCACGGCGTCCCCTCTACATAGGAGGGCTTTTCATCCAGAAACAGCACCTTTCCCCCCTGCCGGACATATTGCTCCAGCAGCGCTTTCGTTTCCTTGTCCATCGTATAGGTTTTGGGGAAGATCAGCGTGTCATATTGGCATTGCCCCACGATCAGGCGGCTATCCTGCACGGTTGCGTGCTTTTGCAAAACCGTCTCATCCACGATGTGATATGGAATCTGCATCGCGCTGAGCATCGCCAGGGTTTGGCTGTAATGCTCATTGACCGGATAGTTCCGGCTATATTCCGTTCTCTTATAATCGAAATACATACTGCGGATGGGGCAAAATACGCCCACCGACACCAATTCCCGGCTTTCTCCCAGCAGATACCCCAGGCGGGCAAAATAATCGTTAAAGGGTCGGTAGCCGTGCCGG
>JAZOAD010000034.1:0-10875 GCA_045595225.1 Faecousia sp. | reverse complement strand
ACCCTAACCCCCGAGGAGGAGGCCAGTGCTGCCAAGACGCTGGGCATCCTGCGCATGGCTGTCACTCCCTACTACCTGTCCCTGATCGATCTGGACGATCCCTTTGATCCCATCCGCAAGCAGGCCATCCCCACCAACGCGGAGCTGGAATTTGCAGTCTATGAGGATGCTGACCCCCTCCACGAGGATACCGACTCTCCCTGCCCCGGCCTGACCCACCGCTATCCTGACCCTGGTCGAACTGAAAAAATACATGAAGCTGACAAAGGAAGAGGAAGAGGGCGTTGCCGCCACATTGGGCAAGCTGCGCATGGCCATCACCCCTTACTACCTGTCCCTGATCGACCAGGACGATCCCTTTGATCCCATCCGCAAGCAGGCCATCCCCACCGACGCGGAGCTGGATTTCGCTCCCTATGAAGAGGCTGACCCCCTCCATGAGGACACCGACTCCTCCTGCCCCGGCCTGACCCACCGCTATCCCGACCGCGTGCTGTTCCTGACCACTGACCAGTGCTCCATGTACTGCCGTCACTGCACCCGTCGCCGCTTCGCCGGCCAGCATGACTGCCAGGTGCCCAAGGATCAGATCAATAACTGCATCGAGTACATCCGCAACCATCCCGAGGTTCGTGACGTGGTCCTCTCCGGCGGTGACGCCCTGATGCTGTCCGACAATCTGCTGGAGTACATCATTAGCAGTTTGCGCCAGATCCCCCATGTGGAGATCATCCGTATTGGCTCCCGTACTCCCGTGGTTATGCCCCAGCGTATTACCCCCGAGCTGTGCGATATGCTGAAAAAATATCACCCCATTTGGTTGAATACCCACTTCAATCACCCCAGCGAGATCACTGAGGAAGCCGCCAATGCCTGTGCCATGCTGGCCAACGCCGGCATTCCCCTGGGCAACCAGAGCGTGTTGCTGGCCGGTGTCAACGATTGCACCCATGTGATGCTGAAGCTGGTCAACCAGCTGGTGCGCATCCGTGTCCGCCCCTACTACATCTACTGCTGCGATCCCTCCCTGGGTCTGAGCCATTTCCGCACCCCCGTTTCCAAGGGTATCGAGATTATTGAGTCCCTGCGTGGACATACCTCCGGTCTGTGCATCCCCACCTTCGTGGTGGACGCGCCCGGTGGCGGCGGCAAGACTCCCGTCATGCCCAGCTATCTGGTGTCCCAGACCCCCAGAAAGGTGATTCTGCGTAACTTTGAGGGTGTCATCACCACCTACACCGAGCCCGATCATTACGAAAACAAGTGCCACTGCGAAGTCTGCGCCGGCAAGGTGCCTGCGCCCCGGCCCCGTACCGGTGTTGCCGCTCTGGCTGAGGGCGTGGAGCAGAAGTACATGGAGCCCATCCAGCTGCTGCGCAGAGATCGCCATAACCACTAAGAGGGGTACGCTATGGAATCCAAACTGAATTTGAATATGGAGCTGGTGGCCCGGGCCCGGGCCAGCGCTTCCAAGGTTGCCGACGATGTGCAGGCCTTTATTGACGACCATACCACCGTCACGGTGGAGCGCGCTGTCTGCCGCCTGCTGGGAATCGACGGCGTCAACGATGTGGACGCTCCCTTGCCCAACATCGTAGTGGATCATCTGCTGGAAAAGGGCATTTTGCCCGGCGGCGCCGCTTTCTACATCGGCAATGCCATGGCAGAGTATGGCTATACCACCCAGGAAGTGGCTGAGCGTGTCAGCGCCGGCGAGCTGGACCTTTCCAAGGTACCTGTCCACACTTCCGAGGAGATCCGGGCCGCCATTATGCCCGTGGTGAACGGCACCCTGGAGCGGATCAACCGCAATGTGGGCCAGCGCAACGCCTTCCTCAATGAATTCGGCGATAAGGAAGGTCCGTACCTGTATATCATCGTTGCCACCGGCAATATTTACGAGGATATCATCCAGGCCAAGGCCGGCGCCCGCCAGGGCGCGGATATCATCGCCGTCATCCGCACCACAGGCCAGTCTTTGCTGGACTATGTGCCCTACGGCGCCACCACCGAAGGCTTCGGCGGTACTTACGCCACCCAGGAAAACTTCCGCCTCATGCGCGCCGCGCTGGACGAGGTTGGCAAGGAGCAGGGCCGCTACATCCGCCTGTGCAACTATTGCTCCGGTCTGTGTATGCCCGAAATCGCTGCCATGGGCGCCCTGGAGCGGCTGGATGTGATGCTCAATGACGCCCTCTACGGCATTTTGTTCCGCGATATCAATATGCAGCGCACCATCATCGACCAGTATTTCTCCCGTGTCATCAACGGCTATGCCGGCGTCATCATCAACACCGGCGAGGATAACTATCTGACCACCGACGATGCCATCACCAGCGCCCATACCGTGTTGGCCTCCCAGTTCCTGAACGAAGCCTTTGCCCTGCGGGCAGGCATGCGGGAAGAGCAGATGGGCCTGGGCCACGCCTTCGAGATGGACCCCGCCGTGGAAAATACCTTCCTCTATGAGCTGGCGCAGGCGCAGATGGCCCGGGAAATCTTCCCCAAGGCCCCGCTGAAGTATATGCCGCCCACGAAGTTCATGACCGGCAATATTTTCCGTGGCCACATCCAGGATGCGCTGTTTAACATGGTCTGCATCCTCACCGGCCAGAAGCTGCAGCTGCTGGGCATGATGACCGAAGCTATCCACACCCCCTTCATGTCCGACCGGGCGCTGTCCATCGAGAATGCCCAGTATATTTTCCGTACCATGGCAGACCTGGGCGGCGAGCTGACCTACAAGGAAGGCGGCATTATCCAAAGCCGCGCCAACGAAGTGCTGACCAAGGCCACCGACCTGCTGGCGGAAATCGAGGAGCTGGGTCTGTTCACCACCCTGGAGAAGGGTATTTTCGCCGATGTGAAGCGTCCCAAGGACGGCGGCAAGGGTCTTGCCGGCGTGGTTGTGAAGGACAATGTTTACTTCAACCCCTTCATTGAGCTGATGAAAGGAAAGGTGGCTGCGCAATGAGTTCCGGACTGTATAACACCCATAAAAATGATTTCGATACCACCCTGGACCTGACCCGGCTGAAGCCCTACGGCGACACCATGAACGACGGAAAGGTGCAGCTGAGCTTCACCCTGCCCATCAAGGACGATGCCCGGGGCGAGGAAGCAGCCCGGCAGATGGCCAAGGCCATGGGCCTGGAAGAGCCCAATGTGGCCTTCCACCAGGCGCTGGACGATAACTTTACCTTCTTCGTGGTCTATGGCAGCTGCGTGCATACCATCAATTACGAAGAGATCCATGTGATGACCGTGGAAAGCGAAGTCATGACCATGGAAGAAACCAACGAATATATCCAGAAGAACATCGGCCGCAAGGTGGTCATGGTGGGCGCCTCCACCGGCACCGACGCCCATACCGTGGGCATCGACGCCATTATGAACCGCAAGGGCTTCGCCGGCCACTACGGCGTGGAGCGCTATGAAATGATCGAAGCCTACAACATGGGCAGCCAGGTTCCCAATGAGGAGTTCATCCGTAAGGCCCTGGAGGTCAATGCCGATGTGCTGCTGGTTTCTCAGACCGTTACCCAGAAGGATGTCCATATCCAGAATTTGACGGAGCTGATCGAGCTTTTGGAGGCCGAAGGCCTGCGCGACCGCTTTGTGGTTATTTGTGGCGGCCCCCGTATCACCCACGAGCTGGCCAAGGAGCTGGGCTTTGATGCCGGCTTCGGCGCCGGCACCTACGGTGACGATGTGGCCAGCTTCGCTGTGGCGGAAATGGTCCGCCGTAATATGAAATAAAGGAGTTATTCCATGAGAAATAAGATCATTACCGCCCAGGAAGCGGCTGCCATGATCCATGACGGCGATTTCCTGATGGTTGGCGGTTTTATGGGCCACGGTTCTCCCGATTCCATCATCCAGGCTATGCTGGATTCCGGCGTCAAGGACCTGGTTGTGGCCTCCAATGATACCGGCGTGCCGGAAGGCATGGATAAGCATGGTTTCCGTGGCCTTTCTGAAATGATCGCCCAGCACAGAATCAAGACCCTTTACGCTACCCACATCGGCCTGAACCCTGAAACCGGCCGCCAGATGAGCGAGGGCAGCCTGGAGGTCCATCTGATCCCCCAGGGCACCTTTGCCGAGCGGATTCGCTGCGCCGGCTTCGGCCTGGGCGGCGTGCTGACCCCCACCGGCATCGGCACCGACATTGCGGAAGGTAAGCAGGTCATCACCGTCGATGGCAAGGACTATCTGCTGGAAACGCCTCTGCGTGGCGATATTGCTCTGATCCGTGGCTCTGTTGTGGATACCATGGGTAATGTATACTACAAGGGCACTACCAATAATTTCAACTCCGTCATGGCTATGGCCTGCAAGACCGTTATCGTGGAAGCGGAAGAAATCGTGGAGCCCGGTCAGATTCTGCCTGAGCATGTGATGACCCCCTTCGTCTGCGTGGACTATATCGTCAAAGGAGGTAGCAAATAATGGCTGATGTAAAAACCGTTATTGCCCAGCGCGCCGCTCAGTTTTTGAAGGATGGCGACGTGGTGAACCTGGGTATCGGAATGCCCGAAATGGTGGCAAACTTCCTGCCTGAGGATGTGGAAGTTTACTTCCAGGCGGAAAACGGCATTATGGGCATGGGCCCTGTGGCTACCGACGAAAATGAGGATGTGAATGTGTCTAACGCCGGCGGCAAGTATGTTACCACCATTCCCGGCGCTATGTTCTTCGATTCCTCCTTCTCCTTTGGCCTGATCCGTGGCGGTCATGTGGATGCTACCATTCTCGGCTGCCTGCAGGTGGACCAGGAAGGCAGCCTGGCTTCCCACATTATCCCCGGTAAAATGGTGCCCGGTATGGGCGGCGCCATGGACCTTGTCAGCGGCGCGGAGAATGTCATCGTCATCTCCACCCACACCGATAAGAAGGGCGGCCCCAAGATTTTGGAGAAATGCACCCTGCCTCTGACCGCTTATAAGCGGGTCAAGTGGATCATCACAGAGCTGGCTGTTATTCAGTCCACTCCCGAGGGCCTGGTTCTGCGGGAAGTCAATCACGAGTCCTCCGTGGAGGAAGTGGTTGCCAAGACCGGCGCTAAGCTGATCATCCCCGAAATTGTGGGTACTTTCTAACATACAAGAAAGAGGATGCGAAAGCATCCTCTTTTTGCTTCGGACAAATAACTTGACACCCCATCCATTTGCGGTTATGCTTAGTGCAGAAAGGCGGTGGGATAATGAAGCGATTTGGCAAAATTGTGTTGGTGTCCTTGCTAATTTTTTCACTTTGTGGATGCTCACTTATGTACGAGTATAAAAACAACGCTGTGGGCGCTTTTGATCTCGGATATAGCAAAAAACTAAATAAGGCTTTCTTGGCCGACTACCGTTGGGACGGGACAGAGGAGGGCATGACCGTTACATTGCCTGAAAATTATGACGGCTTATCCATTACTGGACTTGGTGGATATACGGGAAGAGGGGTTCCTTCGCCTTTCATCATTCACTTAACGGATGCGGCAAAGGAAAAACTTTGTCCGGATGCAACGAGCTGGTGGTATGCAAATCACACGGCACGAGCAGAAGAGTGCAATGTACAGTACTTGCCTTTTCAACTTCATATCAGCAAGAACATTCAAGATGTTGACAATTTGTCTTTTGGCGGTATTGTTTTAGCAGAATATGATGAAAATGGAGAACAAAAGTATCATGTGTTTGTTTTGACCTGTTATGTTACATGTGATGAAAATAATAAAACCTTCTATGCGAAAGAAGGGAAGCTCTACTTCAAAAACACGGATGCCCTGGTAGAAGATATCGTTTATGCGGATTTCGATTTAGAGGAGCATAATGAAAAATACAAAGACGTACCATGGATCAGTAGTGCGATTTAGTATTTTAAGACGGTATCAATTTTTATACACAAAAACGGAGGACGCAGTTGCGTCCTCCGATTTTTTGTGTATTACAGGGTGAAATAATCCTTTGCGGCTTCGAACAGGCGCAGATCGTAATCGCCGGGCACATTCTGATAGAGGCTTTCGCCGATACGCTCGGCGTGGCCCATCTTGCCGAAGACACGGCCGTCGGGGGAGGTGATACCCTCGATGGCCCAAACGGAGCCGTTGGGGTTGAAGTCCACATCCATGGTGGGATTGCCGCACAGGTCCACATACTGCGTGGCGATCTGCCCGGAAGCCGCCAGCTTCTTCAGCAGTTCCTCAGAGCAGAGGAAGCGGCCTTCACCGTGGGAAATGGGCACGTTCACCACATCGCCAACGTTCATCTTTGCCAGCCAGGGGGAGTTGTTGGAAGCCACGCGAGTGCGGACGATCCGGCTCTGGTGGCGGCCGATGACATTGGAGCTCAGTGTCGGGCAGGCCTCATCGGTGTCGATGATCTCGCCGAAGGGCACCAGGCCCAGCTTGATCAGCGCCTGGAAGCCGTTGCAAATGCCCAGCATCAGGCCATCCCGGGCTTTCAGCAGCTCCATGGTGGCGTCCTTGACCTCCGGATTGCGGAAGAAGGCGGTGATGAACTTACCGGAGCCATCCGGCTCGTCGCCGCCGGAGAAACCGCCGGGCACGAAGATGATCTGGCTGTTTCTGGCCGCATCAGCAAACCGGGCGGCAGACTCGGCAACGCCCTGGGCGGATTGATTGTTGATCACCAAAATTTCCGCGTCCAGACCGGCCCGCATCACAGCCCGGGCAGAGTCGAATTCACAGTTGGTGCCGGGGAATACGGGGATCAGCACCTTGGGCTTAGCCACCGCGATGGCAGGCTTGGCCATGGGCTTCTTTTCCGCGCTCAGCACAGGCAGTTCGCTTGTTGCGGGGGCGGCGGTGGGGTACACATTTTCCAGCACGCCGTCGCTGAGCTTCCGCAGCTGGGCGATGGAAACACAATCGTCAGGCAGCTCAATGATTGCCTCGGCGGTGGTTTCGCCGATCTTGATGGCGCCGGGCGCTTCAAATTCTTCCGTCAGCTCCGCCACCAGGAAGCCATACAGAGGCAGATGCCAGTTTTCAGCCAAGTGAGCGCAGGCATGGAAGCCGATGTTGTTACCGAAGGACATTTTCATCAAGGCTTCGCCAATGCCGTTTTCCACAGCCCAGGCGGCCTTCACCTTGCCGGCTTTATGCAGCGCATAGAACCGCTCCCAGGCGGCCTTCAGGCTCTCGGCGGTTTCGTCGGTGGGGCCGAAGACATAAACAGGGTGGCCGGCCTCCTTGAATTCGGGGCTCAGCACCATATCGCTTTCAATGGGGGCGATGGCGAAGGAGATTAGGGTGGGAGGCACATCCAGATCCTGGAAAGTGCCGCTCATGGAGTCCTTACCGCCGATGGCGGCAGCGCCCAGCTCCAGCTGGGCATCCAGCGCGCCCAGCAGGGCGGCGAAGGGCTTGCCCCAGCGCTCGGGCTCGTTGCGGAGCTTCTCGAAGAATTCCTGCAGCGTCAGATAAGCCTTGCGGTAGTCCGCGCCGGCAGCCACCAGCTTGGCAACGGAATTATAGATAGCGGCGTGTGCGCCGGTGTAGGGGTCAATGCACATATGGTCCGGGTCGCAGCCCCAGCTGAATACGCTGCCGGTGGTGGTTTCCTTACCGGGCAGCACAGGCAGCAGCGCGGCCATGGCCTGGGCCGGGGTAGCCTGGTTCTTGCCGCCGTAGGGCATCAGCAGGCTGCCGGAGCCGATGGTGGAGTCGAAGCGTTCCACCAAACCTCTGCGGCTGGCGGTTTTTAGGCTGGAAGCCATTTCCGCCATGTTCCGGTACAGGGGCTGGCTGAGGGCAGACAGGTCCTTTTCACCCACAGAAACGCTGGTGTGCTTCACGGCGCCGTTGGTATCCAGGAACGCGCGGCTGAGGTTGGCGATTTCCTTGCCCTTCCAGGTCATGACCATCCGGGCTTCCTCGGTGACCACGGCCACCCGATAGGCTTCCAGATTTTCCTTTTCCGCGGCGGCGATGAAAGCATCCGCATCCTTGGCCTCCACTACCACAGCCATACGCTCCTGGGATTCGGAGATGGCGATTGCTGTGCCGTCCAGACCTTCGTACTTCTTGCGAACAGCGTCCAAATCAATGCGCAGGCCGTCGGCCAGCTCGCCGATGGCAACAGAAACCCCGCCGGCGCCAAAGTCATTGCAGCGCTTGATCAGCCGGGTCACATTGCCGTCCCGGAACAGGCGCTGGATTTTTCTTTCCTCGGGGGCGTTGCCCTTCTGCACTTCGGAAGCCATGGTAGCCAGCGACGCGGCATTGTGGCTCTTACTGGAGCCGGTGGCGCCGCCGATGCCGTCCCGGCCGGTGCGGCCGCCAAGCAGAATTACCACATCACCGGGCGCGGGGCGCTCACGGCGGACATTCTCTGCGGGAGCGGCGGCCACCACAGCGCCGCATTCAAGGCGCTTGGCGATGTAATTTTCGTGGTACAGCTCGGCAACATGGCCGGTGGCCAGGCCGATCTGGTTGCCGTAGGAGGAATAGCCCGCAGCAGCGGTCTGACAAATTTTGCGCTGGGGCAGTTTGCCGGGCAGGGTCTTTTCCAGAGGGGTTCTGGGATCGCCGGCGCCGGTGACACGCATGGCCTGATGCACATAAGCGCGGCCGGACAGGGGGTCACGGATGCAGCCGCCGATGCAGGTTGCCGCGCCGCCGAAGGGCTCGATCTCGGTGGGATGGTTGTGGGTCTCGTTCTTGAACATTAAGAGCCAATCCTGCTTTTCGCCGCTGACATCGGCGGAAACATGGATGGAGCAGGCGTTGATCTCCTCGCTCTCGTCGATTTCCGGCAGCAAGCCCCGCTTTTTCAGGGTTTTGGCGCCGATGGTAGCAATGTCCATCAGGGTCTGAGGCCGGACAGCCGCCTTCTCTTCGCCGTAAACCTCCACACGGGCATCCAGATAGCGCTGATAAGCCTCTGCCACGGCGGGATCATCGATCTTTACATCGTCGATGTGGGTGGAGAAGGTGGTGTGGCGGCAATGGTCGGACCAGTAGGTGTCCACCACCCGGATCTCGGTGATGGTGGGATCTCTACGCTCTTCGTCCCGGAAATAGCTCTGCAGGAATTTCAGATCATCCAGGTCCATAGCCAGGCCTTTTTCCGCCAGCAGCGCAGCCAGCTCGGAGGCGTTCATGGCCATAAAACCGGTAATGGTATCCACGCTGGAGGGCACCTGATACTGGCTTTGGAGGGAATATACAGTTTCAAGGGATGCTTCCCGGCATTCCACAGGGTTAATGAGATATTTTTTGATCTGCTCCACATCCACCTGGGAAAGCTTGCCCTCCAGCAGGTAGACCTTGGCGGTGTGGACCGCGGGGCGGTCGCCCTTGGTCATCAGCTGGATGCACTGGCTGGCGGAGTCCGCCCGCTGGTCAAACTGGCCGGGCAGGGGCTCTACGGCAAAGGCCACAAAGCCGCCCTGGGGCAGGGCATCGTAAGTGTTATCCACCTGGGGCTCAGAGAAAACGGTGCGCACAGCCCGGCGGAACAGGGCCTCATCGGCCAGCTCCACATCGTAGCGGTTCAAGACCCGCAGGCCCTGCAGCGCGGTAATGCCCAGTAAGCTCCGCAGCTCTGCCAGCAGGCCGGTGGCCTCATGGCGCAGGCCTTCCTTTTTTTCTACATATACACGGTAAACCATGGGGTAATCCTCCTAGTTATCTTGTATTTGCTTTTGCCAATTACTTTTTAGCCTGCAGGGCTCTTTGGCCAATGTCGCTGCGGCTGTAGGCGTTCCGGAATTTTACGCCGGCGGACAGGCGGTAGGCGGCGGCGATGGCTTCTTCCAAGCTGCCGCGGACGGCGGTGGTGCCGGTGACACGGCCGCCGGAGGTTACCAGCTTGCCGTCAACCAGCTTGGCGCCAGCAACGAAGGTAGCGTTCGCTGCCCGGTCGGACATGGTCAGCGCATAGCCCTTCTTGTAGCTTTCGGGGTAGCCGGCGGAGGCCTTAATGACGCAGCAGGCGTGCTTCCTGGAGAATCGCACCGGCGTTTTGGCCAGAGTGCCATTGGTGCAGGCCATCATAACGGTCAGCAGGTCGCTCTTCAGCAGGGGCAGCACTACCTGGGTTTCCGGGTCGCCAAAGCGGCAGTTATACTCAATGACCTTGGGGCCATTGGGGGTCAGCATCAGACCAAAATACAGGCAGCCCCGGAAGGTACGCTTTTCCTTACGCATGGCCCGGATGGTGGGGCGGAAAATTTCTTCCATGCACTGCTTGGCGATTTCGGGCGTGTAGTAGGGATTGGGCGCCACGGTGCCCATGCCGCCGGTGTTCAGGCCGGTGTCGCCATCGCCGGCCCGCTTGTGGTCCATGGAGGACACCATGGGGCGGATGGTTTTACCGTCGGTGAAGGCCAGCACGCTGACTTCCGGGCCGGTGAGGAATTCTTCGATCACCACGGTGGAGCCGCTTTTGCCGAATTTGGCGTTTGCCATCATGTCCGTGACGGCGGCTTTGGCAGCTTCCCGGGTTTCGGCGATGATCACGCCCTTGCCCAGGGCCAGGCCATCTGCCTTGATGACGGTGGGGATTGGCGCGGTTTCCAAATAGGCCAGGGCGGCATCCAGCTCCGTGAAAATTTCATAAGCGGCGGTGGGAATGCCGTATTTTTTCATCAGATTCTTTGCGAAGGCCTTGCTGCCCTCGATGATGGCGGCGTTGGCTCTGGGACCGAAGCAGGGAATGCCCTTGGCCTCCAGCGCGTCCACACAACCCAAAACCAGGGGGTCATCCGGGGCTACCACGGCGTAATCAATGGCATTTTCCACAGCGAAGCCCACTATTTTTTCAATATCTGTGGCGCCGATGGGTACCCAGGTGGCATCTTGCGCGATGCCGCCGTTACCGGGCAGGGCGAAAATTTCGGTCACATCGGGATTTTTCTTTA
>JAZOAD010000033.1:0-23486 GCA_045595225.1 Faecousia sp. | reverse complement strand
ATCCGGTGTGTCCACGGTATTATCCTTTTCAGGATTTATATCCGGGTTATGGGAGTTGCCGGTGGTGTTACTCAAGGTGATCACCTTGCTGGATGTAGGCTTGAACAACTGTCCAAAGGTTTCGCCGGCATATTTATCAAGCTCTCCATTGGTCAGGCCAATACCATCACGACTCACTTTCTTTATGGTCTCGTTTTTTAAATCAATAACTGTTTTGATTTCCGTCAGCTTTTTATTGCCATACTTCATGCTTTCAATTGCATTTGAAAGCGCCTGAAGCTGACTTTGAATATTTTTTAATCTGGTTTCCAGTTCTGTAACCGAGGCCCGATTGATCTCTTGCTGCAATGGCATACCGTCGATTTCTTTCTGGTCCGCTTTGGCCAAGTCGGTGTAGCTGCCATCTGGTTTATAGGTAGAGTCGGCAGTATCAGACCACTGTTCAAAAGCCAGATTATACTGTTCCGCTAAATCAGCCAGTTCACTGAGGCTTTTGACCTTGCCATCATCCTCATCCATATCGCCGTTGATCGCAATCTCAAGCTCTTTAATCCGCGCATCCAGTTCTGTCTTCAAATCTGACAACTGCTTCTGTATATGTGTAATGGCATCTCTAACCGACATGCTCTTTCCATCCACCGTCACATATACACCGTTACCGGAAGTGAGCGTCTTGGTGTAGTTCTCATCGGATACTTCTTCCAACTTATTGACTGCCGCAAGATATTTATCGCTTGCATCCTCTACACCGGCAGTAAGATAAAGGGCTTGAAGTCGCTCAACTTCATCCGTCAGATTCACAAATCTATCTTCCCAAGTGGTCGTAACATCCTTGTCAAATGTACAGTCCAATATCGCCGCCACCTTAGCATACGCATCCATCATCGTATCTGCCGCTTTCGATACTGTTTCGTGATGGCTGCTGGTTGCAGCATTCATCTGCACCCACCACTGGACAGGATTGGCTTCCCAGTCCTCATAACCCAGGGTTTTGGACATCAGTTGCACGGTGGCATCCCCGTAATTTTTTATCGCCGTATTGAATTTGTCAATAGCAGTATCCAGTTCGTTCAATAGTTTGTTGATTTTTGACTGGTTGATGTAATAAGTTGTAACACCATCCTTGGTTTCCTTCCGGGAGTAAATTTTCGAGTTGGAAGCAGAGTAGCTGTATTCATCAAGCGACATCTCTACCCGCTCATACTTCTTCAAGGATGCTGTGTTGCACAGATACTTAACGACCGCATTGTGGATGTAGGCATATGCGGTTTTGTACCCATTGATCTTTTCTGCGTATGCTTCCAGCTTTTCATTGTTATATTTCAATGCTTTCGCATCGTCATAGTAATCCCGAATGGCCCAATAAGTGTAAAACGCGGCGGTCAAAAGCTCTCCTTCCGCCTGGTAGAAGGCCTGCTTATCGTCAACCAGTTCCTTGTTTTCCTCACTTTCTATTACAGCTGCAATCTCGGGACTGGTTGCGCCCGTTTCATTCTTCAGCATGCCGAAAATGTCTTCCGCGATCTGAATAGGACCACGATATTTCATGAATTCTACGATTTGGTCTTTCAACACAGACGAATAGGTCAAATTAATATCTGCGGGTTTTTGATCGTGGAATTCATCCGAAATACTAACCCCCTGAACCGCGCTTACCATGGTGCTAACATCCGTTTGGCATTCAATCTGCAGCAAATCGTAAATGGTGTCATCACTGGTAGCAGCCGCATAGTAATCAGACAGCAAAACAATCTCTTCATCAGACAAGCCTTGGGAAGAAATGGTACGCAGGAAGTATTCTGCCGATACCGTATAAAACTCCTCAACCGTCTGACAGGAGGCCACCAGGCCATACCAATCGCTCAAATCCGCATCATAGTTTGTAAGCAATGCATTTAGCGCAAGGTCCGCCGAGGATTCCGCCTGAGCCTTTGACATATGCACTCTGCTCAAGTCTACAAACACGCAGGAAACAACAATACAGGGAACAAGAATCATTGCGAGAAATACCGAAATAGCGCCTTTGGAACTGTTCCGATTATTCATTACCTGCCCCCCCCTTGCCGTCAAACCAATCGTTGACTTTATTAAACGCTTCTTCCAATTTTGCCTTGATCTCTTCAAATTTTTTGTCTGCGCCAAGCCGCTCCATGTAGTCCCATATCATATCAATGTTTCTGATCATTTCCACAGAGTCAGAAACAGGGATTTCTACATGAGTGCTGATCTCCAGATACATGTTTTCATCACTGCCCATCATTCTGATTGGCATTTCAATTTTGTATGTCGCATCCACGGAAAATGTGGAATACAGGAATGCGTTGTTGTAATCGGCGCTGACATCACCTTTGCGAATAATGGGCTTCATGCCGGAGAATAGCCCCGTACTTAATCCGGTAACTTTTTCATAAATGTTCTTTTCCACATCCGCTGCAACATCTGCTGCGTAACCATAATCGGATGTTCCAAAATATCTGTAAGGATATACATGCAAGCCATCGAGCGCAGGAACCTTCCCCGCCTCCACAGAGCTTAAGTGGGGATCGGCACAATAAGCCGCGCCATCAATGGCGTACTGGTTAATAATGGATTCTACTCTGCATTTTTGTAGATAGGCATTGCCTGTAAATATCATAAAGAAAATAATAAGGAACATAACCGGAAAGACGATGGATGCTTCCACTATCAATGCTCCGCGTTCATTTTTGTTTTTCATTGTTCCTTCTCACTTCCTTAAAAAATGTCCTAATGATGTAAGGGAGCAACCACTTGCGCAGCAAATTGATGCAGCGCAAGTGGTTGCGAGATCCTTAGCTGATTGCGTTAACCGCGTTGTTTTCAATGGTACCGAACAGAGTATTGAGCAGGTTGGTAATCGCGCCTCTGAAAATAATTGCCAGCAGAACTGCAATACCGATCAGAACAACAATGGAAACCACGTTGACATCGCCGTCTTCCTTCTTGCAGAACTCCTGCAGCTTCATCTTCGCCTGCAGCATCCACATCTGGAGCAACATCATATTCTTTTTCCTCCCTTCTTCTTTTCTACATATGTAACGGTTAGGCGCCCAGGTTTGCAAAAATGGGAACAATAACCATTATCAGTATACCAACAAACATGATCATCATCGGAATCATCAGTTTGCTTGCTGCTTTTTCACCTTGTCTACGAACATGCTGTTTCTTCAACGACCAAACTTCCTTGCTCTGTTCCTGGAGCATGGCAACCAATTCGCTATTGCCCTTTGAAATGCCCTGCACGATTGTAGAGGTGAATTTCTTGATTTCCGGGATAACGCACCGGGAGCCGAAACTGTATAATGCATCGGCTTCAGATACGCCATTGTTCATTTGGTTAACCGTGATTTGCATCTCTTTATAGATTTCGGAATCACCGGTGAACGCCACTTCCTCCCATGCTTCGTGCATGATCATACCAGCATTGGTCAGAAGCGCCAGTTTGGATACCACATTGGAAAAATCACTAAGCATCTGCTCTGAGCGTTTCTTGATCCTTTCGGTAGAAAGCGTACCAAAATAGTAGTATGCAACGCCTGCAAACAACACCACTACCAGCGCTGCCAAGATTTCATTGGCGAAACCGTACACTGGGACCGCAATTGCCAGCAATGTAAAGGCTATGGTTACTTTCTGCGCATAAACTACTCTGAGAAAGTATTCCGCATACTTATCGCCGTATAGAATACTCAATTCCTTGCGCACTTTACGATCTTGCTTGGATTTATACTGATAATGGAAGGTTTCCATTACCGCATATCCTAGAAAGTAGATTTCCTTAAAGGGATAGTCTTTCTCTTCCAAGGTTTCAAAAAGACTAGCATACTTCATGCCTTTGAAAAAGAAGAGAAGCCACGCAGCAAGTATAACCGCGCCGATGGCAAAGACAATGTAATCGAATAGTGACAACATAATCTCTCTCCTTAAACCTTAATATCAAGAACTACCTTACCAATAAAGTAAGACGCCACAAACAATGCAACAGCAACTGTTGTCGCGGCAATGCCCGAAGGGGTCGTGAAGTTGGATGCAAAATCCGGACTCATAAACTTAATAATCGCGATCAAAACAATAGGCATAACCATCATAATGCTCTGTTCAGTCTTGTTCGCAGTCACCACAGTTTCAATATCCTCGTTGATTTCCATTTTTTCACTAAGAATGTTGTGGGTATTGCGGATCGTGTCCTTAATGTTGCCACCCTTGCGATAGCAAATCCGGAAAACATTCGCAAAATTTGCAATATCTTCAGATCCACTTCTTTCACCGAAGTCGGCGAGAATGTCTTCTATGTCCACATTGTTGGCCATACCGGAAATGATTACTTCCAGTTCCTTTAGAATATATGCACCGTCATCATACTGGATTTTCAAATCCTCATAGACGCTATAGAAAGAATCATTTACATTCTTGCCCGCGCTTAGATTCGTTGTAAGCGCTTCCAGCATATCGCGGAACTGGCTCTTAAGTGTGCGCATCTGCTTTTCCACGATTTGCTTTGTTCTCACCGGAACAAACACAAAGCCAGCGGCAAGACCGATGACACCGGAAATCGTAATATCCAGAAACCAAGTTAACGCTGTAGAATTACCAAACTCATCTTTGCCAATACCACCGTAGAACAGGTAACCAACTGCCGCACCCACAATGAATGCCAAGAGGAAACACAAAATTTTCTCTAAGACAGGCATATGGTAAACCTTGTAGTTATAAGTGGGGATATTGGTTGCAGAGTGATAGTACTGTGGCTCAAGCTTTTTCTTTTCCTTTTTCGCCATCCTACTCACCTCAAATTACTGTCTTAATACCGGAAAGTCGGAGCTTATAATCATTTTTCATTGGGTTTTTGGTGCGCTTCAGACTTCCGGACACCTTTGTTAATGTACTGTTTTCATCTTCCTCAAACACATAGAGCGGATTCAAAATAATTTCTCCGTTTTCATATCCCACAACTTCTGTAATTTCCATTGTTTTTCTGGACTTATCACGCAGACGGGACAGATGGATAATGATATCCACTGCCGACGCGATTTGCTGACGAATCGCTTCCAGCGGCAGACCGGCCGCGCCTTGCAAAACCATGGTTTCCAGACGGCTGAGCATATCTTCGGTAGAGTTTGCATGACCGGTGGATAGCGAGCCGTCGTGGCCGGTGTTCATTGCCTGGAGCATGTCAAGCGCCTCACCGCCACGAACCTCACCGACTACGATCCGTTCAGGGCGCATACGAAGGGAGGATTTAATCAAATCACGGATCGTAATCTGACCGGCACCGGAAGCATTGGCGTTTCTCGTTTCCAGGCTAACCAGGTTATCCACACCGGTGATCTGCAATTCCGCAGAGTCTTCAATGGTAATAACGCGCTCATCCTTGGGGATGTAATTGGACAATGCGTTCAAAAATGTAGTCTTACCGGAGCCGGTACCGCCGGCGATGAAGATATTGTATTTTGCCTTGACCAGCAGTTCCAACATATCCGCAATTTCCTGCGTAATGGACCCGTATGCAATCAACTTTTCAATGGTCATTGGCGTTTTTGAAAACTTACGAATCGTCAACGTCGGTCCGCAAAGAGCGATGGGCGGAAGCACAACATTGACACGGGAACCGTCCGGAAGACGGGTATCACAGATGGGATTGGCCTGATTGACCTCACGACCTGCCAACGCAACAATTCTTTGGATGACATCTTCCAGCCTGCGCTGGCTCTCAAACTGCTTATCCAGCTTGAATAAACGGCCATTCTGTTCAATGAACACGTTTTCGGGGCCATTGATCATCACTTCCGTAATGGTGTCATCATTCATTATGCTGTCCAGCAAACCGAAACCACGGATCGAGCTATAAACCTGCTGGATGATGGACAGCCTCTGTTCGATAGAGCAGTAGCGCCCTGCCAGACGCTGTGCTACGATCTCTTCGACCTTTTCTTCCAGTTCTTCATCGGTCATTTTGCTCAGCGGCAGATTTTCAGTGACAAACCGCTTTATGTCATTTACAAGTTGTTGCTCCTGTTCGTAATCCATCGCTATACCACCTCATAGTGAAATCATCAAAATTCGCTACGCCAATCACTATGATTATACCAATTTATTCACATCTTGTCAACAAATTGGCCACAGTTTTCCACCATTGAAAAACTTTTGTTTTTGTACTTTGGGTTTATCATGTGCCAAGAAAAATGCACCCGTTGCTTTACAGACATTGCGGCATTTCAATGCCATGACGGTTCAATTCACCTTGAGCAAAATCCCGGAATTGGCGTAGCCAATTCCGGGATTTTATTACAGTTTTTTCGCAAAGCAAACGATGCGGTTTGTTTCCGCGAAGCCCACCTTTTGGTGGAATCGCAAGCTCTCAGCATTGTCCAATTCGCAATCGCTGGCAAATTCACCGCAGCCTTTTTCCTTCGCCCAGGCCTCGCAAGCCCCCAAAAGGGCCCGAGCAATCCCCTGGTGACGGCGCTCTTCCATCACATAGATGCCCTCCAGATAGCCAACCGGGGAGCTTTCCGTTCCCTCCACATAGTCATAGCGCAGCTGGCATTGGGCAAAGCCCACCGCCCGTTCCTCAGCGCAGGCCAGAAAAAACACCGCATCCGGCTTGGCCAGCAGATCCGCCATGTCTGCCTGCATTTCCGGTTCCGTATGATCAGGCCAGAGCAAACAGGCCAGCTTCGCCAAAACAGGCAGATCCTTTGCTTGTGCCTTTCGAATCATGTCGCGCCTCCCAATGCCGGATTTTTCGCGGAATAATATACACAGAGATATTCTTTGCCTCTGTAAGAAACCACATCCCGGCGATCAATTAGGGTCATACCGCTTTTGATCATCACCCGGATACTGGCAGTATTCTCCTCAAAGGCGCCTGCCAGCACTTCCTGAAATCCCTGGGCAAAAAAGGCGGAGATCGCGGCGGTCAATGCTTCTGTAGCATAGCCCTGGCCCCAGTCCCGGGGCAAAAGCGCATAGCCCACTTCCACAGTATCATCAAGGGCATCCGTCTGATTCAGCATGCCGATCAACTGACCGTTCCGGTAGATGCCCGCCACATTACGGCTGGGATCCTGGGAAAGCAGGATCACCCGCTCCGCCAATGGCTCCGCTTCCCCACGGTGGGCAAATTCCGGAACCATATAGGTTTGGCACACCAACGGATCGGTGAATAGCTCGGTCAGCGTTTCCCGATCCGCTTCCGCCATGGACTTTAATTCCAGGCGCCTTGTCTTCGTATACATATAATCCCTCCTATTTTCTGTCCGTTTTCATTGTACCATACTTTCCTCCCCCGCGGAAGCCTTTTCTTTGTTTTTCGGTATGTTTTTACCTGCGCGGTCATACAATACTTGTAAATAAATTGCGCGAGGTGGCATATGAAACGACCAACTTTTCTTTGGCAGGCAGCCGGATTTGCCTTTGCTACGCTTGGCGGCACGCTGCTGCATTTTTTGTTTGATTGGACCGGGGGTAGCCTCTTGGTCGCTCTCTTTTCCGCTGTCAACGAATCCACCTGGGAGCATATGAAGCTGCTATACTGGCCGCTGCTTCTCTTTGCTCTCATTCAGCGTCGGTTCTTCAAAGAGTGCAAAAACTTTTGGTGCGTCAAACTGGCGGGAATTCTTGTGGGGCTTGCGCTGATTCCTGTGCTATTTTATACCTATAACGGCGTGCTTGGCAAATCCCCGGATTGGGTCAATATCCTTATCTTCTATGTTTCGGCAGCGGCCGTTTTCCTCCTGGAATGGCTGCTCTTCAAAAAGGAAATGGGCTGCACGCGCCCCTTGCTTGCCTTTATTGCCATCTGCTTGATTGCCGGACTGTTTGTGGCGTTCACCTTTGCGCCGCCGCGGATCCCGCTGTTTCAAGATCCGATTACAGGCATTTTCGGAATTCCACAGAAAGAAGCCGCATATTTCCGGCAAAATATTTAGAAAAACCCTTGACTCTCCCCTAACGTGATAGTTTATAATACCATTGACGGGAGGGAAGGTTATGAAAACAGTAAAAGAAGTGAGCCGCCTTACCGGCGTAAGTGTGCGCACGCTCCACCATTATGATGCCATCGGTCTGCTTAGGCCCACCCGGGTGACAGCGGCTGGCTATCGGCTATATGACGATATGGCCCTGGCGCGGCTGCAGAACATTCTGCTGTTTCGCCAGCTGCAATTTCCCTTGAAAGAAATCAAGGAAATTTTGGACAGCCCCGGATTTGACCCGGCAGAAGCGCTGGAACAGCAGATCCGCTTACTGGAGCTTCAGCGCGCCCATTTGGACCGTCTGATCTCCCACGCTCGTCAAATACAAAAAACAGGAGTGATCAACATGGATTTTTCCTCTTTTGACACCGCGGAAATAGATCGCTACGCCGCCGAAGCCAAAGCAAAATGGGGCAAGACCGAGGCATACAAAGAATTCCGGCAGAAAACTGGCGGTCAAAATAAGGCACAACTGCAATCCACCGGCGATGCGCTAATGGATATTTTCGTGGAAATCGGCGCCATTCGCCACCTGTCCCCCGCTTCTCAAGAAGCCCAGGCGCTGATCGCCAAGCTGCAAAATTTCATCACGGGGCACTACTACACCTGCACCAAGCAGATCCTCCGGGGTCTGGGGCAAATGTACATCGCTGGCGACAGTATGACGGAAAATATCGACAAAGCCGGTGGGATCGGCACCGCGCAGTTTACCCACGAGGCTATTGAAATCTACTGCCAATAAGCGCAAATCCGGAATCGGCTGAGCCGATTCCGGATTTTTTCACCAAATGAAGGGTAAAATCCTGTATTTCACCTTTTGCTTATACTCCCCATAGCCTGGAAGCTCCCGGGTCAGCAACTCTTCCTCGTCCTTCAGGCGGACAATAATAATGGCCGGATAAAAGGCGAACACCATGAGCCCGTACCAAGAGCCCAGCACCATGGGCATCATCAAAAATAGCAGGATGGTTGCCATGTACATAGGATGGCGGACAATGCCGTACAGGCCGGTGTCCACCACTTTTTGTCCTGCTTCCACCCGGATAGTGCGGCTGAGGTAAGCATTTTCCCGCATAACCTCAGCATACAGGGCATAGGAAAACAAGAACAGTACCGATGCCACAACGGTAACCGCTACAGGCATTTTCGACCAGCCGAAACGGAAATCCAAGCCCGCAACCACAAAGCCGCCAATGAACATCAAGCCGGAAAAGGCCAGCACACCCTTCTGGGTGGCCTGCTTTTCCTTAGCATCCAATCGCTTTGCCAAAAAATCCGGGGATTTGAAAAACATCACAACCCCCGCAATCAGCATCGGCGCAAACAGCAGGCCCATCAGCAGCCAGCCCTTGGCATAACAGAGCGTACCTGCCGGCAGGAAGATCAGCAGGCCCACCATCAGCAGGCCGCAGGTAAATTTGATCAGTCCATTCATCAGCAGTTTCATGCTATCTCCTTTCCCGCAGCCCAGGGCGCAGTTTTTTACATTTTTCTTTCCATTCCTGGGAAATTCGGAAGGAATCACAGATTTTTTGAATGGCCTTGCCGTTGATATTATACTTTAAGGCATTTTCCCCCAGCCAGGCATACACCGCTTCCGGCTCATGCACCGCCAGCTCCGCAATCAGCCAGCTTTCAGCCATCTGCACATAGTAGTGGTCATCATCCCGCATCAGCGGCAGCAGCTCCCGGGCATGGCCCTTGCAAAGCCGGGAGATGAACAGCACATAACCCCAGCGACGGACGAAGGGATCTTCCGAACGGATATATTCCTTAGCGTAGCCCAGCGCAACAGCAAAATCCAGATCTGCCACATAGCTGATAATTTGGTCCGTATGCCACCAATCGGAAAACAGCAAATTTTGATGGATAAATTCCATCCGGGCATTTGCATCCCCTAGCTGCTGCAACGCCACATAATAATAGACCCTGTGAAACTGCTGCTCCGTCAGAATATACGGCCGCAGAGCCGATACATCCGTCTTTTGCTTCACAAGAGCGCGAATCAACCGGTCCACATCGGCGGTTTTATGATGCGCCGGAAGCGCGTCCAGCTGCAGCTGCACCTGTTCTTTCGTCAGTTTCATTTCATTTTCTCCCCTTCGGCTGCGGCTTTTCCGGCGCCGCGGTATTTATACAGCGCCGCGCTGACAGAGATAGTGGATGCCAAATCAGTGAATACCACCGTAGAGCCCACGATGGCAGAATACACCGTCCAAATAAGGGCGTTGGCCAGCAGAAATTTCCGCAGAGTTTGCTCATCCTTGGAAAATACGGAGAACATCAGCATCAGCGCGCCCGCGATGGGCATCAGCTCCAACCCATTGGCCCAGCTCAGCTCCCACCGGAAACCCGGCGCAGTGATGATGCCAAAGAAACCGAAGCCCACATACAGCACGCCAAAAAGAATCTGCTCCGTCAACGAAACCGGCGTCCCCTTGCTGTCATGAACCATGGATACGATGGATTGCGCCACCGCCACCATGCACAAAAACGCCGCAGACCCAATCTGGCCGATCATCACCATATTGGTCGCCACCAGCACATTGATGGCAATATTCAAAATCAGAATCTGCCACTTTTTCCGAAAAAAGGGCAGGATAACGGTGCATACCGTACTGAGTACGCCAAAAATCTGGCCGAGAATATAGACCATACAAACACTATCTCCAATGGATTTTTATACGATAACACATTCCCGGGATTGGAAATTCCAATCCCGGGACAGATTATGTAGGACTTTTACATCGGCTGACCGCAGTCGGAGCAGAACTTGGAGCCTTCTGCCTGAGGATGGCCGCAAGCAGGGCAGTTCACAGTAGGAACAGCCTTGGCCAAAGTCAGGGTGGGGTTAGTGATCTCTTCGTAGAAAGCGGACTGGAGCAGGCCCATGGCCAGGGGCAGCAGCGCGAAAGCGCAGAGCATAAACAGGACCATCAGGATGGTGAACAGGACGCCCACATAGGGGATCTTGCCCAACAGCATCAGCAGCAGGGCAACCACAGCGATGGCAACGCCTACCAGTACCTCGCTGAGCCACATTTTCAGCTTATAGCCCTTGGTCCGCTGCTTGGAAACATGGATAGCCTCGGTGATGGGAACGTCGGGTTCCAGGATCAGAATATAGGCAGTCAAACGGTACTCATAGTTACGGATGACAGCAAAAATGGGGCCAACCACAGGAATCAAAGACCACAGGAAGGTCCACAGCACCTGCCAGCCCAGGCCCAGGCTGACGCGCTTGATGGTATTCCAATCCTTAAAGCAGGAGAACAACTGGGTGGTCTTGATCTCTTCGCCCCGGTAGCCTGCCAGGAACACCATGGTCATGGAAGTGCCGAGCAGCCAGACAACCACCAGAGCCAGCGCGGGAATTGCCGCGCCGCACAGCGCAGCGCCTACAGTCATCAGCAGTACCGCCAGCAGAGAAATGCCCCACAGCTTTAGAGGCTTACGCAGCAGCACAGCCAAAACACGCTTGTAAATTGTCATTAACATAGAAAACGCTCCTTTCTTCAAACGGAACACAGTTCCTGTACACTAATTCTACATAAATTATTCACATTTGTCAATGCATTTCCGCTTGTGATCCCATGGTTTTTGCTTCGGCTTGTTATTTCCGGGCAATGATGAACCAGGTGGTGCCGTGGCTGCCGTCATCCAGCAGATTGTCGTCGCACCGCAGGACAGTAAAACCGCTTTTTCGCAGCAGCGCGCAAATTTCCGCCGGATCATGGATCGTTTCCCGTATGTTTTCCTCAAACGCCGGAAGGCCTTTTTCATACACCCGGATCTTCAGATTCACCTGTCGCTCCCCGGGCCGGGTCATCTGAAACCAGACTTTCGTTGTTTCATCGTAATCCATCTCAAAGGGCTCCGAGTCGGACACCTCACGCTCATTGAGCAGATCGAAAATAAAATAGCCGCCGGGAGCGGTATAGGCGTACACATTTTGGAATATTTTCTCCACATCCGACAGCTTGCCGATATGGTTGATGGCATCGCCGGTACAAGTCACCAAATCAAATTGCCGCTGAGGACAATAGGTGAGCATATCCGCCACATCATAGGCAATTTCCGGGTTCCGCTGCCGGGCAATTTCGATCATGCCGGCGGAAAAATCCATGCCGGAGGACCGAATGCCGCTTTGCTGCAGAATTTCGCAGAGAATGCCGGTGCCGCAGGCCAGATCCATGCCGGTTTTCGGCGCTACGCCGTTTTTATCCAGCCATTGCAGCAGCTGTTGACCAAAAATTTCCGGATAGTAATTCCACCCAAACTCGTTATAAACCTTACAAAACACATCGCTGTACATAGCCACTCTCCGTTTTAATGGATTTCAGATCAACACGCCGTTACAATGGTCGATCTCGTGCTGGATGATCTGCGCCGTCCAGCCCTCAAAGGTCTTCAGCCGGGTCTGCATCTGCTCCGTCTGATACTGCACCTTGATCTTTTGATATCGCTTGGCGGTTCTGGGACCGCCCAGCAGGGACAGACAGCTTTCCTCCGCGGTATATTCTCCGGCAGCCTTTACGATCTGGGGATTGAGCATCACCATGTATTCGCCGCCATTATCAAACGCAATGATCTTTTTACACGCGCCGATCATATTAGCCGCCATTCCCACGCAGGTCTGCTGATGATGCCGCAGGGTATCCAGTAGATCCCGGGCGATCTGCAGATCCGCCTGGGTTGCCGGAGCCGACTTTTGGGCCAGAAAAATAGGATCATGCATTAGTTCTCTTACCATAAAGCGCCGTAATCCTTTCCAAAATTTCCACATCCGCCGGGCAAAAATCATAGTTTCCGATCTCCGACGGGGTGATCCATTGGATATCGCAATGCTCGATCTTTTGCGGCGTTCCAGCGACTATTTCCCCGTGAAACAGGGATAAATGGACCGTAATATCCGGATATTCATGGATCACATCCATAAAAAGCCGGCCGACCCCCAGTTCCACCGCCAGTTCTTCCCGGCATTCCCGGATCAAGGCGGCCTGTTTACTTTCTCCCGGCTCCACCTTTCCGCCAACGAACTCCCATAAAAGGCCCCTGGCCTTATGGGCCGGCCGCTGGCAGATCAAAAAACGGTCGCCTTCCCAGATCAGCGCCGCTACCACTTCCACGATCTTCACGGTAACACTTCCCTTCTGACTCCAGTATAGTCCCATTTGGGCCGTATTGCAACCGTAATTTATTCATGGGTGTGGTCATGCGCCTCCATGTCCCCATGGTCGTGGGTGTGGGAAGACTCATCCGCGCCATGGGTATGGGTATGGGCGTGAACATGGGCGTGCTGGTGGGTATGGACCAAATCGCCATGGCTATGGGCGTGGCTGTGAATATGGCTGTGCTCGTGGGTGTGCTGTAAAGTAATGGTATCCTTCACCAGCAGCACTGTTGCCGCCACCATAATGGCAAGCCCCACATAAAACTGCCAGCCCGGCCGCTCCGACAACATAACAATGCCGAAAAATACGCCCAAAAAAGGAGCTATGGAATAATAGGCGCTGGTTTTGGCGGCGCCTAGATCCTTTTGCGCCCGAATGTAAAAATGGATGCTCAGACCGTAGGCCACAAAGCCCAGAGCCAGCACCGCCAGGATCCAAAGAACGCCGGGAACGGACTCGCCCACACACAGAGCGATCACCAAGCTGCCCAGACCGGAGAAAATGCCCTTGATGGTGGTGATCTGAACAGAGGATTTATTGCTGAGCATCCGGGTGCAGTTATTTTCCAGACCCCAGCAGCAGGCCGCTCCCAACACCAAAAGGGAGCCCGAATTGAAGCGGAAGCTCTGCAGCCCGTCAAAACTCAGGGCGATACTGGCCAGCGTCACCAGACCGATGGCCAGGCCAAGCCGCCGGGACAAAACCTCTTTGAACAGGAAAAAGGCGATCAGCGAAGTGGCCACGATCTCAAAATTATTCAGCAGCGACGCATTGGCGGCGTTGGTCCGCTCAAGACCCAGCATCAGCAGCACCGGCGCGGCGATATCCAGCACGATCATACCGATAGTATAGGGCAGCTCCGAACGGGTCAATGGCTCCCGGTTTTTCCGCTCGCCGCTGAAAAGGCCGTACAGAAAAAGGCCCGCGCCCGCCCCCAAATAAAGAAAAGCGGCCATCATGGTAGGGTCAACATGGACCAAAAGCAGCTTGCTCAGCGGAACATTGATCGCATACAGTGCTGCCGCTAAAATCGCATAAAAAGTTGCTATATTTCTTGTTTTCATGAATTTTCCGAACCTTTCTCACAAATATTCCCTATCCCCCCAGGGGGGATAATTCATTATAGCACAAAAATATCCCTTTGTCATCCCCTTTCGTCCTCCGAAATGCTTTTTGCTCCGCCGAGTCCGTTTTTCGAAAACTTTGTAAGAAATTCCGATTTTCCCGGACAATTCCGATTGACACCACTCTTTACAGGGTGTATAATGGAAATAATGTGGGGTAATGCCGATTGACATCATTCCGCAAATTCACAAGAGCATTCACATCGGTCATATCCGGTGTTGGAGGAAACAATATGGCATATGATTTTGATAATGTAATCAACCGCTGGAATACCAGCTGTGAAAAATATGATATGATCACCGAAAAGGGCTATCCTCAGGATATGATCCCCCTGTGGGTAGCGGATATGGACTTTGCAGCGCCCGATTGCGTGAAGGACGCCATGCGCAGCGTGGTGGACCGCGGCATTTTCGGCTACAGCCACTGCCAGGACCGCTATTTCAAGGCCGTGGAAAGCTGGTTCTCCCGGCGCTATGGCTGGCGCGTTCAGGGCTCCTGGATCATCCACACCCCCGGTGTGGTCACTGCCCTCTCCGCCGCTGTGCGGGTCGCCACCGAACCCGGCGACGCGGTTATGATCCAGCCGCCTGTATATCACCAGTTCTTCAATGTGATCAACCGAAACGGCCGCCGTGTGGTGGAAAACGAGCTGAAGTACGAAAACGGCGCCTACTCTATGGACTTTGACGACATGGAGCAGAAGATCCGGGAAAACGGCATCAAGCTGTTCATCCTCTGCAGCCCCCACAATCCCACCTGCCGTGTCTGGACAAAGGAAGAGCTGCAGCGCGTCGGCGCTATCTGCAAGCAGTACGGCGTCACCGTCATGGCAGATGAGATCTACTGCGACTTTTTCTCCCCCGGCTTTATGCACACCCCCTTCGCCATCGCCTGCCCGGATATGGCGGATCACCTGATCGTCAGCACCTCTCCCAGCAAAAGCTTCAACACCGCCGGCCTGCAGATTTCCAACATCATTGTTCCCGGCGATGAACTGCGCGCCCGTTTCCAGACAGAAATCGGCAAGGTTGGCTACAACAACTGCAACTATATGGGTCTGGTTGCCTGTCAGGCTGCCTACGAGGGCGGCGAAGAATGGCTGGAAGTCTGCAAGGCTTATATCTGGGACAACACCCGGTATGTGATGGATTTTGTTGCCGAAAACCTGCCCGGCATTCATGTCGTTGAGCCCCAGGGCACCTACCTGCTGTGGCTGGATTGCACCGGTTTGGGCCTCAGCCCCGCGGAATTGGAAGAGCTGATGTTGGGCAAGGCCCACATTTGGCCCGATATCGGCACCAAGTTTGGCGAAAAGACCGGCCTGTTCATCCGTCTGGCTCTGGCTTGTCCCCGCAGCGTGCTGGAGGATGCCATGACTCGGCTGGAAAAGGCGGTTCGGGAACATCAGAAGGTGGAAGCCCTCGTCTAATAACCACAAAAAAGCACGCTGCGGCGTGCTTTTTTCATCCAAAGGAGGACGCTATGAAACGAACGCCCATCGTCCCGGACCGGGACACCATCCCAGAGCAATTTCACCCCTTTCTGGAGAACGCTGCTATCTTCGACAGCAGCTGCTCGCCCAACGCGAGGGTGTATTTTCTGGACAAAGGCCCGGGATTTTTTCTAAAATCTGCTCCCAAGGGCGCGCTGGCCAAAGAAGCGGCCATGACCCGGTTCTTCCACGAAAAAGGGCTGGGCGCCGAAATTCTGGCCTATGAAAGTCTGGAGAAGGACTGGATGCTCTCCGTCCGGATCCCCGGCGAGGATTGCCTGGACGGTCTGTACCTCAGCGACCCCCAGCGGCTCTGCGATACCACCGCCAAGCTGCTGCGCTGGCTTCACAGCGCGGACTTTGACCGCTGCCCCGTCCACCGCACCAAGGATTATCTGGAAAACGCTCATAAAAATTATGTAAACCAGCGTTATGACGCTTCCCTCTTCCCCGATAACTGGGGCTACGCCACAGCCCAGGAAGCCTGGCAGGAAGTGGAGCGAAACGGAAAATACTTATCCTCCGAAACTCTGCTCCACGGCGACTACTGCCTGCCCAACATTCTGCTGAATAACTGGAACTTTTCCGGCTTCATCGATCTGGACGCCGGCGGCATTGGCGATCGGCACATTGACCTGTTTTGGGGTATGTGGTCGCTGCAGTTTAACCTAAAAACCGACCGCTACCGGGACCGATTCCTGGATGTCTACGGCAGAGAGCTGATCAACGAGGATATTTTCCGCACCGTTGCCGCCTGCGAAGTGTTCGGCTAAAATGTAAAACCAGGCGCAAACGCGCCTGGTTTTTGTCTTCATTTACGGTTCGGTCAGTTCCAAGACTCTTCCTGGTGCTTCTTCTTTCGCACCAAATTCACCACTACGATCACCGCCACGATGCCTACCACCGCCACAGTGATCACGCTGAAAGGCGCCACGCTGCGACCGAATACATCCTCCGCATCCTCCACCACAACAGCGCAGGGAATGCCGGTCATATCCGTAAACTGGGCAAGCGCCTGATTGACAGTTTCTTCCGTCATAGGCAGGTCGGTACGGTTGATCAGCTCCGAGGTCGCATTGGGATTTTCCTCCTGGCAGCTGTAGCTGCTCTCCAGCCTCAGCCCTTGAATTTTCTGCGCCACGCCCTTCAGGACACGAGCCAAGTCGCTATCCAGCGAGTAGGTGTAATCCGTATCAGAAATACAGGCAGCCATGGCCTGACCCAGCTCTGTGTAGTCATCGCCCAGCAGATCACTGATTTCCGGGGCGATATGGTCGCCCACCCAGGCAATATAGCTGTAGCTATAGCAATCATCATAGGTTAGAAATACCAGCAGCAGATTGTCTTCATAGGCTGTACCGGAAAAAGCTTCCGCATATCGGTCATCCGCGAAGGCCTGCAGCTTGGCTTCATCATAATTTACGCTGCCGCCGGCGGCAATTTCCATAACACTGGAGCCAACAAAGCCAACCAGCACCACCGCAACGATCAATATAGCGAAAATAGGGCCAAAGGCCATGCCCAAAAAGCCACCCAAGCATCCGGCGCCGCCGTACATAGGTCTGTACCGCCAGCCGCCGCCACGAGGATGACCGTGGTGCGGTCCATGATGCATTCCGCCACCGAAATGGCCACCGCCCCCGCTAAAACCGCGGCTGCCGCCGCCTCCAGCTCCGCGGCCGCCGCCCCCGCTGCGTCCACCGCCTCCAGGTCCTGGCATAATCATTACCTCCCAAAACATTTTTTCATATTATACCACCGATGCTCTGCGGTTTCAACTGGCTTTTGGGGCTTTTTGTTCAACTTTTTTGCCCAGATGGAAAATTTTTCTTGAATTATCTATGAATATGCGGTATAATGTACGCCAAGCGAGAAAAACAGGGCAAAATCTCTGTATAGGAGTCAAGGACATGAAAGAAATCACCATCAACTGCGCTGGGCTGACCGATCCGGCCGAGTTTTGCGCGCTTTTGGCCAGACATCTGGATCTTCCCGAATCCTCTGATAGCAGCCCCGACACGCTCTATGACAGTCTGACCACCATCAGCCAGGAAACCCATGTGACCATCTTCGGTCTGGATACGCTGGAATTCGGTGAAAAATTCCGCAGCACCCTCATGGACGCGGAAGCAGATAACTTCTGGTTGAATATTTCCATCGCGTAATACCCGCCCCGGTCGTCAGGCCGGGGCTTGACCTTTGCCGAGAACGGGCGTATAATATATTTCATCACATAAAGAAAGAAGTGCATCGCTTTGCAATCCAAGCATACGCTGACCGAGGGCTCCATTTGGAAAGCCCTGGTGCTGTTTGCCCTGCCCGTATTTTTGGGTCAGGTTTTTCAACAATTCTATAACGCCTTCGACTCCTGGTGTGTCGGCCACTACATTGGTGATAACGCCCTGGCTGCCGTCAGCTCCTCCGGCAGTCTGATTTTCATGATGGTCAGCTTTTTCAACGGTCTGGCCATGGGCGCCGGTGTAGTCATTGCCCGGCATTTCGGCGCGAAAAACTTTGACGCCGTCACCAAAACCATCCATACCGCCGTGGCCTTCGGCCTTTGCACCGGCGCCACGCTGACCATCGCCGGTGTTAGTTTGACGCCCATTATTCTGCAATGGATGGGCACGCCGGAGGAAGTGCTGCCGGAATCCATCGTTTACTTCCGATGCTATTTCTGCGGCGCTATTTTCACTGTGATGTACAATATTTTCGTTGGCATCCACCACGCCATCGGCGACAGCCGCCATCCGCTGTACTACCTGATCTTCTCCACCTTTGTCAATGTGGGCCTGGATCTGCTGTTTGTGGCAGGTCTGGGCATGGGCGTAGGCTCTGCCGCCGTTGCCACTACCATTTCCCAGGGCGTCAGCGCCGTACTGTGCTGCATCCATCTGATCCGTCTGGACGCGCCCTACCGTCTGCGGCTGCGGGCCATCCGGTTCCATTGGCAGAGCCTGAAGGATATCGTCCGGTTTGGCCTGCCGTCCGCGATTCAGAACTCTGTCATCGCCCTGGCCAATGTATTTGTCCAAAGCAATATCAACAGCTTCGGCAAATTCGCCATGGCCGGCTGCGGCGCCTACTCCAAGCTGGAGGGCTTCGCCTTCCTGCCGGTGACCTGCTTTAGCCAGGCTCTGAGTACCTTTACCGGCCAAAACCTGGGCGCCAAGCAGCACGACCGTGTGAAAAAGGGCGTTGGCTTCGGCATTGTTTGCTCTTTGACTATGGCGGAAATCGTAGGCATTCTTTCCTATATTTTCGCGCCCCAGCTCATCGGCTTTTTCGCCGAATCCCAAGAGTCCATCGACTTCGGCACTCAGCATATGCGCACCATTTGCCTGTTCTACTGCCTGCTGGCCTTCTCCCATTGCATCGCCGGCATTATGCGGGGCGCAGGCAAAGCCACCGTGCCCATGTTTACCATGCTGGCCTGCTGGTGCGTGATCCGCGTCACCTATATCACCATCGCGGTGCGGTTTGTCAACGAATTGACCACCGTTTCCTGGGCCTATCCCATCACCTGGACTCTTAGCTCCATCGTATTTTTGACCTACTTCCTAAAAGCCGATTGGATCCACAATTTTGACCGGATGGAAGCCAAGCAAAAAGTGCAGTCATAACCACCCTCCCTTCCCACTTGGGAAGGGAGTTTTCGTATCAAGTCAAGCACAACAATCCGCTTTTTTTTGCGTGACCGCATATTTTCAGAACGCGCTCCGCCCGCAACCCAGACTTTACATAGTCCGGCAAAATAGCACGCGGCGCTTTCTAGACATCTGCATAAGAATGTGATATGATTGTACCAACAAAAAAGAAAGGCGGTAATCAGATGAATCTCGGAAGCAATCTTCAATATCTGCGCAAGCTTCACGGCAACATGACTCAGGAAAAGCTGGCTGAACGAATGGGTGTATCCCGGCAGACCGTTTCCAAATGGGAAACGGGGGAGGCGATTCCGGATGTGGACAAACTGTTGGAACTGGGCAAGCTCTTTTCCTGCACACTGGATGCGCTGCTGAAGGAGGACATGGCTCCCCAGTCAGATTGCTACTCTCCCGTATCCATTGTGACCGTTCCCGCCTTCGCTTTGGGCCGGTATGTAATCATCAGCCCCCAGCCCGAAAATGATGTGCAGGCCTATCTGGACCGCTGGGCAACCTGGAGCGGTCTGTATGAATTCGAGCCCAGACCCCGGCAAATCGGCTGGGATTTCCCCTTTGTGTCCATGGAGCAGCAGAACCGATTCGGCCTGCGCGGTTATGTGGCAGGCTGGATTTTGCCGGATGGATTTGAGCCCAACTGCCCGGGCGTGGAAACCTACAAACAGAGCGAAACGCAGTATGCGAAAATAACCATTCAGGACCCATTCAAAGCTGCCTTCGACCGGATCCCAAAGGGCTATCAGCGGATTTTGGAATATCTGGGCGCCAACGGGTTCAAAGAAAACCATGGAACGGAATTCCTCGGATGTTTTGAGGAAGTTTACGAAAAAGACGGCATGACCTATATGGATGTTTACATCCATGCGGACTGCGTTGGCAGAGGAAATCTGCATACAGATTTCAGCAGAGAAATGAAATAGAATATCGTTTAAGAGGCCTGCCGACTGGCAGACCTCTTGCTTATTAGAACATCATCCATATCCAATACACCAGCCCATACACCACACCGGCGGCGGTACCGTAGACCAGCACAGGCCCTGCGATGGTGAACATTTTCGCCGCAACGCCCAGCACAAAGCCCTCCGTCTTAAATTCCACCGCCGGGGCGGCGATGGAATTGGCAAAGCCGGTGATAGGCACCAAAGTTCCCGCTCCGGCGTGCTTGGCAATATCATCGTAAAGGCTCAGACCCGTCAGCAGCGCGGAAAGCACCACAAGGCTCATGGAAGCCGCCGTGGAGGCATCCTGTTGCTCCAGCCCTAGAGCCTTATAGCCGTTGATCAGCAGCTGCCCCAGCACACAGATCAGCCCGCCGATCCAAAAGGCATGAAAACAGTCTTTCCCAATCGGCGACTTTGGGGCTAACCGGGCAGACAATGCTTGATATTCCTTATCCGTCATTTACATCCCTCCGGCATTAGGATAGCCGAAAGTTTTCAAAAAATACAAACTCCGGCATCCCGTGGGATGCCGGAGCATATTATTTCCTTAGCAGCCGTCGGAGAGCATGATCTCCAGGATGGTGCGGTCGGTTTCCCGCATGCCTTCCCGGGCCAGACGGCCCACATTGACCACCGTGGCGTCCGCTCCCTTGGTGACGATGCCATCGCCGCCATAGAACTGCTGATTTTCCAGGTACATATTGTAGCCCAAAATGCCGGCATCCACCGCAGCCGCGATCTTAGCGGCGCAGGAGGGCTTGGCACCGTCACAAATGGTGCCGGAAAGGATTGCCTCCGCATTGACCACCGTATGGGCCACAGCCTCTTTGCGGCCGCCATGGAGGTAAGCAATGCCGGCGCCCGCGCCGCAGCCTGCGCTGATGGCGCCGCAATAGGCGGACAGGCGGCCAATGCCGGTCTTCTGATGGACGGTGATCAGGTCGCTGACCGCCACAGCCTTGAAAAGCTGCTCCTCGGTAGCGCCGAAGGCTTCCGCGTACACAGCAACAGGCACGCTGGCGGTAATACCCTGGTTGCCGCTGCCGGAGAGAATGATCACAGGCATCTCGCAGCCGCTCATACGGGCATCGGAACCGGCGGCAGCCCAGGCAGCGGCCTTCCGGTTGTCGGCAGTGCCCTGCTGGCTGAGAATGACAGAGCCAATATTGGCGCCCCAGTTGCCACGGAGACCTTCCTTGGCGATGGCCACATTATACTCCAGCTGGCGGCCGATGGACGCGCGCACATCCTCCGGGTCCAGCGCGTCGGCGAACTCTACGATCCGCTCAATGGTCAGGCAGGATTTATCTGTCAGATTGTCCTCAGAGGACTCCTCCACCGGCAGCTCCAGCAAAACTTCCGCGTTACGGCTCAGATGTACAATATTGGTGTGGTGATTGACGATCCGCACACGAGCCTTGTCTTCCCCGGCAAACAGCGTCAGATCAATATCGAACACCAAATTAGAGGTGGCAGGCTCGATCTTCACCTCGGTATTGGTCATGTACTCTCTCAGTTCCTGCTGCTTTTCCGGCGGAACCTGGGCAATGACCTCCAGCTGCTTATCCGCGTCACCGGCCACAACACCGGCGCAAACAGCCGTGGCGATACCCCGCAGACCGCCGGTGTTGGGCACCACGACACTCTTAACATTCTTGATAATATTGCCGCTGACCAAAACCTCGATCCGATCCGGCAGCGCGCCCAGGATCTGCCGGGCCTTGGCGCCGGCATAGGCCAACGCAATAGGCTCAGTACAACCCATAGCAGGCCGCAGCTCTTCCTCCAAAATCGCAATAAACTGTTTATACAGCAGGTCAGATCGTTCCATAATGTCCGCCCCTTTCATTTTTTCGCATTTTATTATACCATAACCGAGAAAAAAAGCAAGAAATTCTCATTTTGATCAATTTTCTGCCTGTTTTTACGGTTTTTTACCCTGATATTCGGAAAAATACCAGGCAAAATAGTTCTAAAAAGCTCTTTTTGGGGGAATGTTATGAAAAAGTGGGCAAAAATTTTCTTGCTTTTGGTTATTTTTTTGGCATTCTGTGGTTGTGGACGGCGATTTTCCCACAATTCCGTGTCCTCCAGCCTGGTGTCCGCCATATCCATCACCTGCGAGGACGGGGATTCCATCATCCACCGCAGCTATACCTCCCCGGAAAAAGTACGGCTGATCCTGCTTGCCATCCGCTCCCTTGGGCCGGATTTTCCTGCGAAAGCGGATGTGGAGGCCATAGACATCAGCGATTTGAACATCACCCTGGACCGCGCCGACGGCAGTTCCATCCGCTATCAGATCCGCGGAAACCAATTTTTGCGAAAAGGCAGCAGCAAATGGCGACAGATCAACAGCGAAAGCGCTGTCAATCTTTTCCAGCTGATCCTGCTGCTGCCCAGCGACGAAGGCGAAAATGCGTCCCCTTCCCCACGCCGCACAAACCCTTAGACAAAAAAATCAAAATTTTTTAAAAAAGGGCTTGACATTTCGAAATTGCTGAGATATAATAGCGAAGCTGTCTGCGAGAAATGCTGCTATAGCTCAGCCGGTAGAGCGCATCCTTGGTAAGGATGAGGTCGCCAGTTCAAATCTGGCTAGCAGCTCCAAACCCTTGAAACTCTTAGAGTTTCATGGGTTTTTCTTATTTTCGGGTAGATTGTTAGACCGCATCCTTTTTCACCATTTTTCGTGAAAGGATGCGGTCTAATTATGCGTTCAAAAATCTACTTTCCTGAACAGGTCAGCGAAACTATTGAAGAAGCGTTCTCGTCATTTGTCATTTCCCAAACATCAAAAGGCGTGGCGGCTACAACAATTCGCAACTACCATCTACATCTGCGGAGCATCGCAAAGCATCTCGACATCAAAATGCCTCTTTCCGCACTCACCAAAAGGCACTTGGAAAGTATGGTGGTATCCATGCGGGTGGCGGAGTTGGCTCACAACTCGGTAGCCACTTACCTGCGAGTTCTCAATACTTTCCTGAACTGGGCGAACCGTGAGGGGCTAACATCCGTCAGCATCCCCAACATCAAAGAGAAAGACACGGTAAAGGAAACCTACACCGACGCAGAACTGATGGTGCTACTGA
>JAZOAD010000032.1:0-20762 GCA_045595225.1 Faecousia sp. | reverse complement strand
GTCAAGTTCGAGCGCAAGGGCAAGGATCGCCGGCAGTGCTCTGTGTACGCCAAGCAGTAATTGTGTATGAAGAACGAAGGGCTGTTGCATTGATTGTAGCGGCCCTTTTTCTTTCACTTGTCCAAATTAGGAATTAGGAATGAGAAATTAGGAATGCTGATTCTGCGGCAAATTCCTCATTCCTAATCCCTAATTCATAATTGACACAGCATTCATCCTTATGTTAACAGGAGGAAAAGATCAATGTTTGTAGATAAAGTGCGAATTACGGTCATCGGCGGTCGCGGCGGCGACGGTGCGGTGGCCTTCCATCGTGAAAAATATGTGGCCTCCGGCGGTCCCGACGGCGGCGACGGCGGCCATGGCGGCAGCGTCATCCTCCAGGTGGACGACCATATGACCACCCTGCTGGACTTCCGCTATAAGCGCAAATACGCCGCCCAGGCCGGCGAAAACGGCCGCGGCCGCAATATGAGCGGCAAGCGGGGCGAAAATCTCGTCATCAAGGTACCCCGCGGCACCGTCATCCGGGACGCGGAAACCAACGCCATCATCGTGGATATGTCCACCAATGATGATTTCATCATCGCCAAGGGCGGCCGCGGCGGCTGGGGCAACTCCCATTACGCCACCCCCACCCGGCAGATCCCCCGTTTCGCCAAGGCCGGTCTGAAGGGCCAGGAGCGGGACATTATTATGGAGCTGAAGCTGCTGGCCGATGTGGGCCTGGTCGGCTTCCCCAATGTGGGCAAATCCACCCTGCTGAGCGTCACTTCCAATGCCCGGCCGAAGATCGCCAACTATCATTTCACCACCCTGTTCCCCAACCTGGGCGTGATCTATGTGGACGAGGGCGTTTCCTTCGTCATGGCTGACATTCCCGGCATTATCGAAGGCGCCGCCGAGGGCGCGGGCCTGGGCCACGATTTCCTGCGGCATATCGACCGCTGCCGACTGCTGGTGCATGTGGTAGACGTTTCCGGCAGCGAGGCCAGAGATCCCGTGGAGGATTTCCACGCCATCTGCGCCGAGCTGGAAAACTATTCCGTAGATCTGTCCGACCGGCCCATGATCGTAGCGGCCAATAAGATTGACCTGCTGATGCCGGACTCTGACAATCTGCAGCGGCTGCGCCAGGCCGTGGAGGAAGCGGGCTGCGAATTCTATGAGATCTCTGCAGGCACCACCCAGGGCACCAAGCAGCTGATGCGCGTGGTAGCCAACAAGCTGCAGGATCTGCCCCCCGTGACCATTTACGAGCCGGAGTATGTGGAGCTGATCGAAGCCCCTGTGGACCCCAAGGAATTCGAGATCGAGCACTATGGCAATACCTGGCTGGTCACCGGCCGCTGGCTGGAGCGACTCATTGAAAATATCAACTTCGATGACTACGAATCTCGGAACCACTTCGATATGCAGCTGCGGAAAGTGGGCCTGTTTGCCCGCCTGGAAGAGATGGGCATTGAAGACGGCGACACCGTGGATATCTACGACTTTGAATTTGAATATCAGCGTTGACCCAACGGGGCACTGCAAAGGCGGTGCCCCGTTATATTTTTCCTTGCATCATGCTTTTTTCTGGTATATACTATAAGAAAGAAAGGGAGGAATGGCTATGGATTTTAAGGTATTATGCGTGGGCGATGTGGTTGGCAATCCGGGTATGGAGCGGATCCGCCGCAGCCTTCGGTATCTAAAGCAGCGTACCCAGGCGGATTTTGTCATCGTTAACGGCGAAAATGCCGCCGTACTGGGCATGACACCGGGGCAGGCGGAAGATATTTTCGACGCCGGCGCCGATTGCATCACCATGGGCAACCATACTTTCGCCAAAAAGGAGATCTGCGATTATCTGGACGAAAATCGCCGGGTGATCCGCCCTGCCAATTTCGCGCCCCAGGTGCCGGGCTACGGCTGGGGCGTGTATGAAACCAAATTTGGCGATGTGGCTGTCATCGACCTGATCGGTCGCTGCAATATGGACTACACCCCGGATAATCCCTTCCTGATGATGGATAAAATTCTGCCCCAGATCCAGGCGAAGTTTATTTTTGTGGAGATCCATGCGGAAGCGTCCTCCGAAAAACTGGCCATGGGCTATATGCTGGATGGCAAGGTTTCCGCCGTTTGGGGCACCCATACCCATGTGCCCACCGCCGACACCCAGGTGCTTCCCAAGGGCACCGGCTATGTGACGGATCTGGGTATGACCGGCCCGAAATACTCCGTCATTGGCATTCGGCCCGACCTGTCCATTTCCAAATTCCGGGGCGACCTGTACCAGCGGTACCAATGGGCCGATGGCCCCACCAAAATGGAAGCGGTGCTGTTTACCATCGACACCGCTACCGGAAAATGCAAAACTGTAGAGAGGGTGGATTTGTCCGATGAAAATTCTGCACGCCGCTGACCTGCATCTGGATGCCCCCTTCACGGGCCGTCCGGAGGAGCAGGCTCGACTTTTGAAAAAAGAACTGCTCCAGATGCCGGAAAAGCTGGCCCAACTGTGCAAATCCGAAAATTGCGACCTGGTTTTGCTGTCCGGCGACCTGTTTGACGGCCCGGCCACCCGGGAAACCGCGGAAACATTAAAAAATTACCTGGCAGAAATGGCGGTTCCCGTGTTCATCTCCCCCGGTAATCACGATTTTTGCGGTCCGGACAGCCCTTACCTCATCGGCGCCTGGCCGGAAAATGTCCATATTTTCACCAAGCCCGTCATCGAAAGCATCAGCCTTCCCGAATTGGATTGCAAGGTTTACGGCGCCGGCTTTGAAGCCATGGATTGCCCTCCCCTACTGGCGCATTTCCGGGCTGAAGGCACGGAAAATTGGCATATCGGCGTTTTCCACGGGGATCCTCTGCAAAAAAGCGCCCCCTACAATCCCATCACCCAGGCCCAGGTAGCCGCCTCCGGGCTTCACTATCTGGCCCTGGGCCATCTGCACACCATCGGTCAGTACATCGCCGGCAGCACACTGTGCGCCTGGCCCGGCAGCATTATGGGGCGCGGCTTCGACGAAACCGGGGAACGGGGCGTATATTTGGTGACTCTGGAGGAAACCGCCACCGCAAAATTTGTACCGCTGAACGCCCCCCGGTTTTATGACCGGGAGGTGGAAGTGATGACCACACCGGAAGAAGCGGTGCGCTCCGCGCTGCCGCCGGTGGGAAATCTTGATTTCTACCGCATTACCCTGGTGGGTGAATGCGAGCCCTTCGCGCCCCTGTCCTTCCCGGAATTCCCCCATCTGGAGCTTCGGGACAGAACCACGCCGCCGACAGACCTTTGGGCCTGCGTTGGCCAGGATAACCTGGAAGGTGTTTATTTTGGTATGCTCCAGGAGGCGCTCAATACCGCCGACCGGGAAACGGCGCTGCTGGCAGCCAAAATCTCCCGGCGCATTTTGGACGGACGGGAGGTGGCTCTGCCGTGAAGATCTATTCCATGACTGCCACCTTCGGCAAGCTGGAAAATCAGACTCTGGAGCTGAAACCGGGGCTGAATATTATCCACGCCCCCAACGAATGGGGCAAATCCACCTGGTGTATGTTCCTGGCCACCATGCTCTACGGCCTGGACACCCGGGAAAAGACCACCAAAACCAGCCTGGCCGTCAAAGAGCATTACGCTCCCTGGTCCGGCAGCCCCATGTCCGGTCGCGTAGACCTTCGCTGGAACGAAAAGGACATCACCATTGAACGCTGGACCAAAGGCCGCACGATGCTTGGTGAATTCCGGGCCTACGAAACAAAAAGCGGCCTGGAAATTCCGGAGCTGACCGCCGCAAACTGCGGCGAAACGCTGCTGGGCGTGGAAAAGAGCGTATTCTTGCGCGCCGGCTTCCTGCGGCTATCCGATCTGCCGGTGACGGCGGATGACGCCCTGCGCCGACGGCTCAATGCCCTGGTCACTACCGGCGATGAATCGGATGCCGGGGATGAACTGGGTCAAAAATTGAAAGAATTGAAAAACAAATGCCGTTCCAATCGCTCCAACGGCCTGATCCCCCAGGCAGAGGAGCAAAAAAAGGACCTGGAAAATAAGCTGCTGGAGCTGCAGACTCTTCGGCTGCAGCTGCAACGCCAGCAGCAGCGGCAGGAGGAGATCCGCCGGGAAGCCGACGCCCTCCGTAATCATCTGCAGCATCTTCACTACGCCGCCGCGAAAGAAAATATGCAGCGTGTGGAGGATGCCCATGTGTCCGCCGAAGCCGCTGCGGAAAACCTGGCAAAATGGGAGGACGCCTGCGCCGGGCAGATCTGCCGGGATGAGGCGGTGGCGCAGCTGCATAAGCATTCCGCGCTGCAGCAGACCCTCTCTTCCCTGCTGCAGGAGCAGGCCGCATTGCCGCCGGAGCCCATGCCGCCCCATGTTCCTGCCCAGTATCATCACGCTTCCCCGGAACAGGCTCTGGCAGATGCCCAGCGGGATGCGGAGGATTGCGAGCAGCTGGAAGCCTCCCGGAAGAAACATTTCCTGTTTTGGCTGATTTACGGCGGCATTGCCGCTCTCATGCTGGTGGTTGCCCTGTTGGTCCAAAGCAGTGGCTTGTGGATTGGCGTTGGAACGGGCGTGGTGCTGGGTGGCCTCGGCGTTTTCGCCGTTACCCATTTTCGCAACGCCCGGATCCAGCAGGAGATCCAGGCCATTTCCAGCCGTTATCCCGGCATTGGCCCCCGGCAATGGACGGAGTATGCCTCCTTCCACGCGGAAACTCAGCGGCAGTACCGGGAAACGCTGAAAATTACCCAGGAGCTGCGAAGTAAGGTACAATCCCGTTTGGCAGATACCCAAAATCAAATGGACAACCTCACCGGCGGCTTGGACAGCCAGGCCTTCCTGCTGCAATGCAATCAGATTATCGCCGCCCACGACGCCCTGGCCGATGCCCGGCGCAGCCATCAGTCCGCCGCCGCCCACGCGGACGCCGTCCGCGCCATGCTCAAGCCGGTACCTAAGCCGGATCTGCCGGACGAGCTGACCCTTTCCGAACCGGAAACCCAAAAGGCTTTGACCGATCTGGAGCTGGAAACCAAGCAGATCCATCAGCGGCTGGGACAATTCCAGGGCCGCATGGACGCCCTGGGCTCCCAGGAAGCCCTGGAGCGGGAGCTGAGCGCCGTAAACGCCCGCCTGAAAAAGTTGAACCAGACCTACAACGCCCTGGAGCTGGCGCTGCAGACCCTGCAAAGCGCCACCGCTGAGCTGCAGCGGCGATTCGCGCCCCGGATCGCCGAAGCCGCCCGGGAGCTGTTCGGACGGCTCACGGATGGCCGCTATGACCGGCTGAATCTGACCCAGGAACTGACTGTCAACACCGCAGCCAGCGAAGAAGTGGCCATCCGCTCCGCGATTTGGCGCAGCGACGGCACCATCGACCAGCTGTATTTGGCCCTGCGATTGGCCGTTTCCCGGGAATTGACCCCGGAAGCGCCGCTGATCCTGGACGATGTTCTGGTGCGTTTTGACGATACCCGCCACGCCGCAGCCATGGAAATTCTCCGGCAGGAGGCGGAACGCAAGCAAATCATCCTCTTTACCTGCCAAAGCAGAGAACGCAATACATGAAAAACGCCTGGCGCAAAACCGCGCCAGGCATTTTCTATGCAATTAGCCTTCGGAAACCACGATTTCTTCCACCTGCAGGCCGGGATTGCGGCGGCAGGTAAAGTCGATGGCCCAATAGCTGCTGAACACCATCAGGCTGTTGCCATGGTAGTCTTCCAGCAGTTCCGCGTCGCTGCCCAGGTTCAGATCGTCCAGATTGCCGGGATAGCTGACCACCCGGCGGATTTCCTCATAGGGCAGGTTTTCCATCCGCAGGTCCACACCGTACTCGTTTTTCATGCGGTACTGGAACACTTCCAGCTGCAGCACGCCCACGACGCCCACAATGACCTCTTCCATACCGGAATTGGGCACCTTAAAGATCTGGATGGCGCCCTCCTGAGCGATCTGCTCCGTACCCTTAACGAACTGCTTCCGCTTCATGGAGTCCTTGGCGGACACCCGGCAGAACAGCTCCGGCGCAAAGGTGGGAATGCCGGAGTACTTAAATTTCTTACCCGGCACGGTGATGGTATCGCCGATGGCGAAAATACCGGGGTCGAACACGCCGATCACGTCGCCAGCATAGGCTTCCTCCACGATTTCACGCTCGGCAGCCATCAGCTGCTGGGGCTGGGACAGGCGCATTTTCTTGCCGCCCTGGATGTGGAAATATTCCTTATCCCGCTCGAACTTGCCGGAGCATATCCGCATAAAGGCCAGCCGGTCCCGGTGGGCCTTGTTCATATTGGCCTGGATCTTGAATACGAAAGCAGAGAAGTCTGGGCTGAAGGCATCCACAAGGCCGGTATCGGCGGTGCGGCTCAGGGGCGGAGGGGTCAGCTGCAGGAAGGCCTCCAGGAAGGGCTCAATGCCAAAATTGGTCAGGGCGGAGCCGAAGAACACAGGGCTCAGCTGGCCCTTGCGAACCGCTTCCATATCCATTTCCCGGCCGGCGGACAAAAGCTCTACATCGTCAATGAGCTGCTGGTGCTTCTTTTCGCTGTCCAGAAGCGCTGCCACCTGGGGATCATACAGATCCACTTCCAGTTTGTCTGCCTTGGCTTTGCCGTTCAAGCCGGAAAAGAACAGCAGCTGGCTCTGCTGCCGGTCGTACACGCCCTGAAAATCCTGACCGCAGCCAATGGGCCAGTTCATGGCGTAGGTTTCAATGCCCAACTCCCGCTCCACTTCGTCCAGCAGATCGAAGGGGTCCTTGGTTTCCCGGTCCATCTTGTTGATGAAGGTAAAGATGGGAATATGGCGCATAGCGCAGACCTTGAACAGTTTCCGGGTCTGAGGCTCCACGCCCTTGGCGCCGTCAATGACCATGACCGCAGAGTCGGCGGCCATCAGCGTGCGGTAGGTGTCTTCGGAGAAATCCTGGTGGCCTGGGGTATCCAGAATGTTGATGCAGAAGCCATTATACTGGAACTGCATGACCGAGGAAGTAACAGAGATGCCTCTCTGCTTTTCGATCTCCATCCAGTCGGAGGTGGCGGCCCGGGAATTCTTCTTGCCCTTGACCACGCCGGCCTGAGCAATGGCGCCGCCGTAAAGCAGGAATTTTTCAGTTAATGTGGTTTTACCGGCATCGGGGTGGGAAATGATGGCGAAGGTCCGACGGCGGCTGATTTCTTCTATTAAAGTTGACATAATATTCTACTCCATAATCATGATGATACTATAAACGCTTTACCGGAGATTACGTTGGACGATTACGCATAATAAAACCTCCAAAAAAAGGGGGAAATTTGTTTTTAACCATGATAGTTTAGCACATTTTTCTTTACTTTACAAGGGGTCTTTGCGGAAATAACCGAAGTCCCCCTTAGGCCTTTACATTTTGAAAAAATCTTGGTATAATCATTATGTATGAGAATTTTTAGGAGCGAATTGCCATGCTGAACAAACTGCAGGCGGTCTACAGCCGCTATGAGGAGCTGTGCGCCAAATCGGAACAGCCGGATTTTTATAGTGATCCCCAAAAAGCGGCAAAGCTGCTCCGCGAAAAAAACGAGCTGGAGCCTGTGGTTGAGGCCTACTTGGCCTATCGCCGGGCGGAGCGGGATATTTTGGAAGCGGAGGAGCTGCTCCACGATCCGGAAATGAAAGAATTTGCCCAGGAAGAATTCACCGCCGCCAAGGCTTTGAAGGAAGAACTCCACGAAAAACTGCAAATTCTGCTGCTGCCTAAAGACCCCAACGATGAAAAAAGCGTCATTGTGGAAATTCGCGGCGGCGTCGGCGGCGAGGAAAGCGCCCTGTTTGCCCACAGCCTGTTTCGGATGTACTCCATGTACGCCGCCAAAAAGGGCTGGCGCATTGAACTGATGAACCTGAACGAAACCGAGCTGGGCGGCATCAAAGAGGTGGATTTTGTCATCGACGGCCGGGGCGCTTATAGCCGCATGAAGTACGAATCCGGTGTTCACCGGGTCCAGCGGGTGCCGGAAACCGAATCCGGTGGCCGTGTCCACACCTCCACCGTTACCGTGGCGGTACTGCCGGAAATGGAAGAGGTGGATGTGCAGATCAACCCTGCGGATATCGAGATGCAGGTTTATCGGGCCTCCGGCGCCGGCGGTCAGCATGTCAACAAAACCTCCTCTGCTGTGCGGCTGATCCACAAGCCCAGTGGCATTGTAGTCGCCTGCCAGGAAGAGCGGAGCCAGCTGCAAAACCGGGAGAAATGCATGCGCATGCTGGCAAGCAAGCTCTATGAAATCGAGCAGGAGCGTATCGAATCGGAACATACCGGCCTTCGGCGCAGCCAGGTCGGTTCCGGTATGCGTAATGAACGGATCCGCACCTATAATTTCCCTCAGGGTCGGGTAACGGACCATCGGGTAGGACTGACGCTGTACCGCATTGAATCCATTATGGATGGCGATATCGACGAGATCATCAACACCCTGGCCACCGCCGATCAAGCGGAGAAATTGAAAAACCAATCGTAAAAGGAAATCATTATGGAATTTCTAACCAACTCCCCCACGGAAACGGAAGCTGTGGGCGAACGACTCGCAAAAATATTGACACCCGGCGCGATGATCGCCTACTGCGGCGACCTGGGCGCGGGAAAACCCGCCTTCACCCGTGGCCTCGCCCGGGGTTTGGGCTGCACGGACATGGTTACCAGCCCCACCTACACCATCGTCAACGAGTACCTTTCCGGGCGGATGCCCCTGTTCCACTTCGATATGTACCGGCTCCGTTCCTCTGACGACCTGTGGGACATTGGCTGGGAGGATTATTTGGACCGGGGCGGCGTCTGCGCTGTGGAATGGAGCGAAAATGTGACGGACGCCATGGAAAACGCCATTTTTGTCCGCATTGAAAAAATCGGCGAAGAGAGCCGCCGCATCATCATTGAGGGAGTGGAAGAACATGCTGCTTTTAGCCTTTGAAACCAGCGCCAAAGCCGCGTCCGTAGCCCTGTTTGAAAACGGCAAGCTGCTGGGCGAAAGCTACCAAAATACGGGCCTGACCCACAGCCAGACGCTGATGGTCATGGCGGAGGATCTGCTGAAAACCGCGGGAAAAACCGCCCAAGATGTGGAAGCAGTCGCCGCTGCGGAGGGTCCGGGCAGCTTTACCGGCGTACGCATCGGCGTCGCCGCCGCCAAGGGCTTTGCTTGGGGCAGCGGCATTCCCTGCTATGGCGTTTCCACCCTGGAGGCTATGGCATTGGGCATGGGCATTTTTGAAGGCTATATTTGCCCTGTAATGGACGCGCGGCGCAGCCAGGTGTATAACGCCCTATTTTATGTAAACTGCGGAGGCCTGGAAAGAAAGGCCCCGGATCGGGCCATTTCCCTGGAGGAGCTGGGAGCCGAGCTGCGGGAGCTGGATAAGCCCGTTTTCCTGGTGGGCGATGGCAGCGAGCTTTGCTGGCGTACCCTATCCGCCACCGTACCGGCGCTGATCCTGCCTCCGGAACACAAAATGCACCAGCGGGCGGTGGGCGTCGGTCTTGTCGCCATGGCCAAAATCGCCGCCGGAGAAGCAGGCGACGCGGAAGCCCTGACCCCCAATTACCTGCGCCTTTCCCAGGCAGAGCGGGAAAAATTAGAAAGAATGCAAAAATAAAAGGAGATAGATAACCATGGAAAATGTACACGTACTCGACCACCCTTTGATCCAGCATAAGCTGGCCATCCTGCGTGACAAGACCACCGGTACCAAGGAATTCCGGGCCCTGATCAACGAGATCGCCGGATTGATGTGCTACGAAGCCACCCGAAATCTGCCCACCGTAGAAGTGGAAGTGCAGACCCCCATCACCACCGCGAAATGCCGGGTTCTGGCCGGTAAGAAGCTGGCTATCGTTCCCATCCTCCGGGCCGGCCTGGGCATGGTGGATGCCATGGTGGATCTAATCCCCTCTGCCAAGATCGGCCACATCGGTCTGTACCGGGATCCTGTCACCCACGAACCTGTGGAATATTACTGCAAGCTGCCGGAGGATGTGGGCAACCGCACCGTTTTCGTGGTGGACCCCATGCTGGCCACCGGCGGCAGCGCTGTGGCAGCCATTGATTTTCTGAAGCAGCACGGCTGCAAGAACATCATTATGATGAACATCATCGGCTGCCCCGAAGGCATCCAAACCGTCCACAATGCCCATCCTGATGTAGAAATGTACCTGGCCGCCTGTGACGAGCGGCTCAACGAGCACAAGTACATCATCCCCGCCCTGGGCGACGCAGGCGACCGCATCCTCGGCACCAAGTAAACAGCAGAACGCACCTGGAATTTTTCCAGGTGCGTCTTGTTATTTCCGTTCGCTGACCAGCATGGGGGTCATCAGCGGTTTGTCGAACAGGCGGACAAAGTGGGCGCATTTGACCAAAAAGGCGTAGTAGATATTATATCCGCAGCCATAAAGGGTTTCCACATTACCCATGCCCTTGGAAAGGATCACATCCGCTTCCTCCATGGCCCCTTTGGCCGCTTCGCCCAATTCCGACAAGATCGTACCGGGATAGGGCTTTCCGCTGTCGATAATCGGGAAAGGAATGCCCACGATGGCGGCATCTTCCCGGGTGGCGTCGTTCAGCGCGGCGCCGCCGCGGACGCAGAAGGTGATCTCTAAATGGGGATATTTTCTCTGAATTTCCTCCGCAAAGATCCGGTCAAAGCCGATCTCACCGGCATTATCCGTCAGATACAGCAGTTTTCTGCCCTTTTCCAATTCCCGGCACAGCTTTTCATAGCATTCCCGGTCCAGTTTCATTTGTAGACCCAGATCCAGCATTTCATCCAGTTTGGCAAAGGAAATCTGGCCCCTCAGCGCGGAAAAATCCAAGTAATTTCCCAAAATGGAAAACTGCAATCCCGCATACACCGGGTCCTGCTGGGTCTGTACCCGGCTGCGAATGGTTTCCATCCGCTCCAGCACAAAGGCGTTGGACAGCCGCTTTTCTTCTGTATAGCGATCTCCGGTAATACCATAATACTTTTCAAACAATTCCGAAGTGATGGGGCCAAAGTAAGGGGAGGCCGCCTCTTCCGACGCCGCCAAAAGCCGCGCCATCAATTCCCGGGCGAAGGCGGTGGCGGTGGTTTCATCGCCCAAAGAAAGAGCGGTTTCCACCTGCTTTCCAAAATAGCAGGCAAGGCAAGTCGCGTTCATAGCGCGTCACACCTTCAGCTTCACAACGACCTTCACAAAATCGTTGGGCACATCCAGATGACGGCCGGGCATATGGGCATCCTCGGGGAAAGCCACATAGCAAACGCCTTCCTGAATGGTAATGTACTCAAAAGGACCGGAATATCTGCCGATATCCTTTTCCACGTTGAACTCGCCTTCCAGCCGGCAGGCTTCCAGGTCCGCCCAGCCAACAACTTCCTTGCCCTTGACAATGTACTGAATGTCCAGATACTGCCGATGGGCTTCCGCCAGATCGGGAGCCTTGGTGCCCTGGGCGGCCACAAAGAACCGATTGCCGCCGGACAGGGGGTAAACAGCCTTGTCCTCATATTCGGTCAGCGCATTGACAGCAGAAAAGGCTTCCGCAATGCCGGGCAGTACGCTCTCGTACTTCATAATATCTTTCCAGGGACAGATGATCATAGTATTACTTCCTTTCGTAATAAATTATCTAATTTTCGTTTAGCGCTGTGTAGAAAGCGGCGTAAACGGGCTCAATTTGCCTCGTTCGTCTACCTAACATAGCAAAATTTTCCGCCTTATGCCGGGAGATTGCCACGTCGCCGTCTTTGGGCGGCTCCTCGCAATGACACAGTATGGGTACGCTGGATGCGCCGATTTGAACTGCCCGATAAACTAGAATTTACAGCGCTTTTAGGGTTTGCGGCAGCTGGCGGATATCGGTGACCCGTCCGGCGGCGCCCTCAGGGCTTCCAAAGCCATAGGCGGCCCAAATAAAGGGAATATCCGCCACCAGGGTGGCTTCATAATCGCCTTGGGTGTCGCCAATATAAACAGCGGAGGGAATATTGTGCCGCCGCATCAGCTCCAAAATGGTTTCGCCCTTTTCCGTGCCGGTATCGCCGTAGCACAGATGGCCTTCGATGAGATGCCCAATGCCCAGCTTTTCCATGCACAGCTCCGGATAACCGCACTGGGCATTGCTGACAATGAACAGCCGATAGTCTTTTTTCAGGATTTCCAGGGTTTCTTTTACGCCCTCATATCCAATGCGGCACTCATTTTCCGCCAAGTATTTGTTTTCCGTTTCCATGCACCGCTCCATGAGCCCATAGCGCTCCGGCGTCGGAACTTCCGCCAGGATCACATCGGCAATGGCGGCCATGGTCTTGCCAAACAAGGGCCGCAGCACTTCGGCATCCACACACAAATGGGGGTAGCCCTCGGCCTTGAGTTGGATATTATAGCCCTCGGCAACCAGCGCCCGGGAATCCCACAGCGTACCGTCAATATCAAAAATCACACTTTCCATCACAGATTTTCCTCCAAATGGCGGCGAATGCGACCCATGATCATATCCAGGGCAACCATATTTTTGCCGCCCTCCGGCACAACCACATGGGCAAAACGCTTGCTGGGTTCCACATATTTTTCGTGCATGGGTTTCACCGTGGCCTGGTACTGGGCAACGACAGATTCCAGGGTACGGCCACGCTCCCGCACGTCCCGCAGGATACGGCGGCACAGACGCACATCCGTGTCGGTGTCCACAAAAATCCGAATGTCCATCAGATTCCGCAGCGCCTCATCTTCAAAAATCAGAATACCCTCCACGATGATCACCTTCCGGGGAACAATGCGGATGGTTTCATCACTGCGGTTGTGCTGGGAGAAATCGTACACCGGGCAGTCTATGGCAAAGCCTGCCCGCAATGCCTCCAGATGGGTTGCCATCAATTCTGTTTCCAAAGCGGCAGGCTCATCGTAGTTCACTTGCGCCCGGACCTCCAGCGGCAGATGATCCAGCCGCCGATAGTAATTATCATGGCTTAAAATGGTGACCACATCGCCGAATTCCGACACAATGTTATTCATCAATGTGGTTTTTCCGCTGCCGGTACCGCCGGCGATGCCGATAACGAGAATATCATTCATGGCGCATTACCTCCACGCAAAATTTGCTCAGCCGCTCATCTCCCGCGCTGTTTTGCAGGATCACATAACCCGGGACGGTGCCGTCGCACAATAGTCCAGCCTCTTCCAGACGCCGTTTGGTTTCCCTGGCGGTGCCCTCGCCGCCGTCCAGCAGCGCTACATTGGGCCCCAGCACCCGGGCGATGGCCTTCGCCGCAAAGGGATAATGGGTGCAGCCCAATACCAAAGCATCCAGTTTGCCCTGGTAGGGGGACAGGATCTGCTTCAGCAAACGGCGTGTTTGAAGGGAGTCGACTTTACCTGCTTCAATCAGCTCCACCAGGCCCGGCGCCGGAATTTTCTCCACGGCGCAGCTGCTGTTAAATCGGTGCATCAGCGCGTCGAACTTTTCTTCCCGCAAGGTCACTTCTGTCGCCATGACGCCAATGCGTCCGCCAGGATATTTGTCGGCAGCCAACTTCAGCGCCGGCTCGATACCAATGATGATCAGATCCGGATATTTTGCCCGTAGATCCCGGATAGCTGCCGAAGTTGCCGTATTGCAGGCAACCACCAACGCCTTGATGTGATTTTCCTGCACCAGCTTTTCCGCCGCCGCCAGCGTCAGCGCCCGGACCTCCTGGGTGGATCGGCTGCCGTAAGGAGCATTGGCGCAATCGCCGTAGTAAATGTACCGCTCTCCGGGCAAGATCTGCCGCAAATGCCGCAGCACACTCAAACCGCCCACGCCGGAGTCGAATACCGCTATGAAATCGTTTTGCATGATCGTCATGGTCTCACCTGCCTTTGCGGATATAAATTGTTGTTTACACGATTAGCGGCGTAGCCGCCTTGCCTCCCTCGTTTTGAGGGAGGTGTCAGCCCAAAGGGCTGACGGAGGGAGTTTTGTACCGACAATTAGAAACTCCCCCAGTCAAAAATCGGCTCCGAAGCGCTGATTTTTGCCAGCCCCCTCAAAACGAGGGGGCCAAGGGTGCGGCGCACCATCGCAGCGTAAGCAACAATTTATTTTACTATTTCCGTTATCATACCAAAAAAACGCGGCTGATGCAATACGCTGACAAAAAAACGCGTCCGCTTTTTTCAGCGGACGCGCAGGCTTATTTTACATACACCGTTTTCATATTGGACATACCGGCAAAGGCATCGTCCACCAGAGTCACTTCGCCAAAGCCCACATACTCATAGCTGGCGTTCTTCTCGATTTCCTCCCGGGTCATTTTCAGGCCGGGCAGCAGATCCGACTCCTTCTCATAATGGTAAATGCGGAAGGTCACCTGGGTATCGCCGCCCAGGTTTTTGGAAATAGAGTCCACGATCAACAATTCGTTATCGCCGGTCAGACTGTTGTTGCGGCCAAAAACCGTAAGCAAATAATTGTATTCATACAGTTCGTCGCCTTTCAGACTGTCGGCGTGGTCTTGATTTCGATAGTAGGCTGCGTAGACCCAAATTCCGGCCAGCAGCGCCACCGCCACCGCAATGGACACAAAGATTATGGTGCGCTTTTTCAAAGGGATTCCTCCAAACGGTTATTCTTCCGGGGTCAAGGTCCAGTCGGTCACTTCTCCGGAACGGGTATTTTCAGTATAAGTTACGGTGCCCACCTTCACAAGAGAGCCGTAAGCATCCTTCTTGGGGCCGGACTTGGAGTAGCCCCACAGGGTATCCATATCATAGTCCTTGTCGGCAGCCTGGCCGGCAGCGAAGGCCTCCGCGTCCAGAACATAGATGGAAACGGTGTAATCCGCCTCTTTTTCAAACAGGCCCTGGTAGCAGCTGTCCACGATGCAGACCACGGTTTCGCTGTCCCAATCGTCGGTCTTTTCCAGCACCAGCTCGGTGGCTCCCTTGTTGGCCTTGACACGCTGGGTATCGGAATAGTCAGCGGAACGGGAGGTTTCGCTGTAACGGTCGGTCAGATACCAGGTGGCGCAGCCAACGCCGATGGCCAGCAGGCACACCATAGCAACCACCTGCTTCACATTGATCCGCATATCCGCGTCACTGCAGAAGGTCAGCTTGGCCCGCTGGGTCACCGGCAGCAGCACCTTCAAGAACAGGGTCATTACAACAGCTTCAATGGGGAAGAAGGCCAGATTCTTAATGATGCGGGTGGTGGTCATAATGCCCAGCACCGCCTTCTGCGCGCTTTCGGGATTGCCCATGTAAATATAGTACCAGGCGTAGATCAGCTGCTGCAGCACCACATTGACCAGGAAGCAAATGCAGAACCGGGCAAGCATGACACGGATGGGATTGACCTTAGCCCGGTATAGGAACAGGGCGTAGATCAATGTGCTGGCAATTTCCGTAAGTACAAAGGGCAGGAAATAATCGCCGGTGGGGAAAATAATGAAGCCGATGGTATCGGAGATAATGGCGGCGGGAATGGCCACCACAGGGCCATAGATCATGGCGCCCAGGCAGGTAGCCAGCATAGCGGTCTGAATAAACAGGCCGGGGCCCAGCGGAATCGCCAAAGGTTTCAGCGCGATACGCAGCGCGGTCATCAGCGCGGTGACCACCAGCATCTTCGTCAGCTTCATTTCGTTAGCGGCGTCACGCCAGTAGGCTTTGGAGAACGGATGGGGGTAAAGCGCGGTACTTCTTTCAATTCTGGCCATAAAAAAGCCTCCTTCATAGTAGTGGCGATGACCCAACGGCCCACAAAAAGCATGGGCACGGATGGGTATTGCCGACAAAATGCCGACCAATCGCCCAACCGAGTATCGTTGCTACATAAAGGAGATAAGTCCTATATGGCGCAGCGGGTGCGGTGACAGCATCGTGGAAAGATCCTTCGTCCTCCGGGCAACTCCCCGTCCCGGTGGCACTTAACGCGCTGTCTCCTACTCTGTTCGAGGCTTATCATACACCATTTTTCCAAAAATGTAAATAGGCATTTCATTCATTTGCCATTTTTTGTCATAGACACAGCAGCGCCCCACGGTTGTGGGGCGCTGCATTATTCTGTTTTCTCCGCGTTCAGAGCATCCACCACAATGTCGGGGTAAGGATTGGCGATGACCGTTTTATAGCTGTGATAGATCACCATGCCGGGCTTACCGTTGGGGATCTTTTTCACCTGCTTTACAGGCGTCATGTCCACAGCGATGTTCTGACCGCTGCCGGTTTCGGCATAGTAAGCCGCCAGTTGGGCCGCCTGGGTAATGGTATTGTCCGGCGGTGTTACGCCGGCGCAGGCAATGATCACATGGCTGCCGTGTACCTTGCTGGCATGGAGCCACAGGTCATCCTTGCGTGCCATACGGAATGTCAGCTCGTCATTTTGCTTATTGTTGCGGCCCACATAAATGGGAAAACCGTCGGTAGACGCAAAGCGCATGGGAGTCAGCTTGCTCTGCTTCATTTTCCGCTTGCCGGCATCGGCTTTCACATAGCCGCCCTCCTGCAATTCCCGGCGAATTTCCTCCAATTCCGCCTCAGACGCGGCCCGGTTCAGCTCGTCCAGCACGCTTTTTAGGTACTGCCGCTCGGTTTCGCCCAGGGAGATCTGCTTTTGCAGCATCACTTCCGCGTTTTTCATGCGGGTGTAATCCTTGTAATACTTGGCGGCATTCTGCTGGGGCGACAGCTCCACAGAAATGGGAATATCAATTTCCGCCATATTTTCATCGTAAAAATCCACGCACCGGGCTGCCTTTTGGCCCTTTTGTATGGAATGGAGGTTGGCCATGAGGATATCGCCCAGCTGGCGCAGCCGCTCCCGGTCATAGGTAGCGGCCAGCTCCTTCTCCTGAATAGCCAGTTTGCGGTCAAGGCGCTGGCAGAGGTTGCTGACCGTCTTGCGCATGGCCTGGCTCTTTTGACGGATGGCGTCCTTGCGGTCACGAACGGTATAGTACATATCCAAAAGACCGGAGAAGCTGCCCGCGGTTTGGTAGCCGCCATACTGCCGGATGGGGCAGAAGGCAAACTGCTTGGGCGTGCCGTCGGCCTGGGCATAGTAGCAGGGCGCGGGGTGGTTCAGGTGCTCCCGGAAGAACAATTCCAGCTTTTCCGCGGTATGATCCACCACAGGCGTGGTGAGCAGATCGGCGACCCGGGCATCCACATCCCCGGCGGCAAACAGCGCCGCTTCCCGGCAGATGAGGGGGGATAGGCCGCCAAGCCTGTCCATCAGCCGGTCGGAGAGCAGGTCGGCCCCGGGCCAAGTCAACAAAGCCATATAGTCATCATAATCCCAATCCAGGGAATTTGCCTTTTCCACCGGCTCCGGATTTTGATAGTACATACCCGGCAGGGCCGTGCGCTTGGCGCCGGCATCCAGGCCGATGCGCCGCAGGCAGTCGATAATGCGCCCGTCAGGGCCCAGCAGGTAGATATTGCAGGTCTTGCCCATCAGTTCCGCAATCAGCTTTTTTTGTACCTGGTCGCCCATTTCGTCGATGCAGTCAAAGGTAAACACGGCACAGCGCTCCATGGGCAGCTGGGAAATTTCCACCAGCCGGGCGCTGCCGATATGCTTTCTCAGCAGCATGCAGAACATGGGCGGCTCGGCGGGATTTTCCGGGCTGCTCTCCGTCAGATGGAGCCGCGGCGCGGCAGGATTGGCCGCCAGCAGCAGCTTTGCCCTGCCCTCTTTGTGCTTCAGATGAAAGATCACCGTGTCCCGGCTGGGCTGGTGAATTTTATCCACACGGCATTCGCCCAATTGTCGGATTTCGTCGAGCACCGCGGATAAATAAAACGCATCAAATGCCATGCATTATTCCTCCATCATGATATGAAACAATTCATTGAGCCGGTCCGTTTGGCCAGCCAGGTACAGGGCCCCAAACAGCGCTTCCAGTCCGGTAGCCTTGCTGTACTCCATGGGGCTGGCGCCCTTGGGTACGGCGTGAACATGGGCATTTTTGCCCCGGCGGTAATAGCTAAGCTCCCCTTCCTGCAGATGGGGCAGCAATTTTTCCACCAGCTTTGCCTGGGTGGTAGCCTTCACCAGCTGCACCGTTTCCTTATGCAGATTACCGACCGTGTGTTTTCCGCTGGCGCAGAGATAGCTGCGGCACAGCAATTCATAAACACCGTCGCCAATATGGGCAAGACTCAGATTGGAAAAAGCGTCAATTTCCGCTCTGGTCAAATTCATTTGAAAAAAGTTCTCCATAAGTCTTCTCTCCCGATGATCGTTATAGCTATTATAACAGCTTCCGGGAAAAAGTAAAGAAAAAAGGCGCGCGTTGGCGCGCCTCAGTATTTCAAAAACTTCCGCAGATTGGCCTCCGCCCGTTTCAGGGTGCGGCTGACGGTGCTTTTGTGAACCCCTCGCTCCCGGGCAATTTGCGGAATGGTCTGGCGGTGAATGTAATACGCCAGCAGCGTCTGCCGCTGCAACTGGCTCAGTTCCGATTCGATCACCATTTTCACCCGTTTCAGCTGCACCTCCTTGGGCAGCCGTGGCCCCAGATAGCCTTCATACAGTATATTTTTCACTGCGATAATACCCCCTGTCATAATAGTGCGCCGTCAGCTCCGCCAATTCGTTCATCTGCGTCAGCATAGGCGTGAGCTCCGCGATGCGCCGCTTGAGATGCCATACCGCGTCCGGATCTTCCTCCGTTTTCAGCATTTCCCGCAGTTGACGCAGCCGATTGCGCAGAGGCTCCGCCGCTGCCTCGTAACACAGGCTCAGCTCCTTTAGAGTCATGGCTTCTCCCTCCCGCAGCGGACGCAAAAATAAGTGGGCGGATACACGCAGCCGCCGCATTGGGGGCACCTTCTGTCCTTTGCCTGCTGCGGGTCCGTAAATAAATTGGACTCGATCGCGTTCATGTGGCTCAATCCCTTCCTCATTTGTTGGAAAATGTCGAAAACAGCCGCCTTTTTCTCTTTGGTTTTCCAGCTTTTTCCAACAAAACTATACTACACGGTTTGTGTGGAATCCATCGAATCGTGTAGTATCCAAAATTCTCCTCTTTTTTCAATTTTTCTGTGTTACCATAAACGCGGAAATGGGGGTTAGGGATATGTTGGGAGAACGAATTGCCCTGCTGCGCCGGGGTTTGGGCTGGAATCAAGCGGAGCTGGCCAGGCGGCTGCACATCAGCACCAGCGCCGTGGGCATGTATGAACAGGGGCGACGGGAGCCTTCGCTGAAAAGTCTGGTGGAGATCGCCCAGGCTCTGGGGGTGTCGGCGGATTACTTACTGACAGGAAAGCCGCTGGTAGAATCGGACAACGCGGCTATCATCCGCTCCGCGCAAGCCCAGGGAAAACCGGGCCGCCGGGGCGGCTTATCCCGGGAAGAGCTGACAGTGCTGCTGGCGGCAGTACTGACACAGCCTTGACAAACCGGGCTTTCATGGGCTATCATACAGAAAAGGAGTGTGATACCATGGAAGATCGGGATTTTATGCTGGCGGCATTGGCGTTGGCGAAGGAAGCGGCAGCGGAAGGCGAAGTGCCCGTAGGCTGCGTTGTAGTCAGAAACGGGCAGATCGTGGGCCAGGGCCGTAACCGCCGGGAAACGGCGAAAAACGCTCTGGGCCACGCGGAGATCGAAGCCATCGGAGAAGCCTGCAGTCATTTGGGCGGCTGGCGGCTGTGGGAATGCACACTGTATGTCACATTGGAGCCCTGCCCCATGTGCGCCGGCGCCATCATCAACGCCCGGATCCCCCGGGTGGTCTACGGCGCGGCAGATACCAAGGCCGGCTCCTGCGGCTCTGTTTGCAATCTGTTTGATATGCGCTACAACCACCGTCCCCAGGTGGAGCAAGGCCTTTTGGAAGCGGAATGCGCCGCATTGCTGCAGCAATTTTTTGCCGATCTGCGAATCAAGCTGCAGAACCGGCCCAAATGGAGAAAACCACAACAATAAGGGGTTGAGAATATGCTGACAGAGAAACGCAGCACCAGATTTGGTGCTGCGCTGATTATTTTCGCGGTGCTTGTGCGGCTGCTGGGCGGTCTGACAGGCTCCGCCGTCCGGGCGCTGCGTCAGCCGGAAGAAACCGGGGGTAGTCTGATCCGGGAAACCACCGGGCAGCTGCAATCCAAGCCTCAGGCTCTGCCCACCTTGCCCTCCACGGAAGCGGTTCCTCCGGAAACCGCGCCTGCGCAGCCCCAGCCCCCGGCGCCGGAGCCCCTGCTGTTTTCCGCCGCGGCGCTTTCCTATGTTCGGGTGCAATACGCTTCCGATTGTTCCCATCGTCCCAATCTGGAAAAACTGCTGCTGCAGGATCTTGATTGGAATTTATCCGGCGCAGAACCCACCGTTCTGATCCTCCATACCCACGCCAGCGAAAGCTACACGCGCCAGCCGGGACAGGATTACGCGGAAACCGCCGATTACCGCACATTGAACGAAAGCTTTAACATGGTGGCGGTGGGAGATTACTTAACGAAGCTGCTGGAAAATGCGGGAATCACGGTACTCCACGACCGGACCATTCACGATTACCCATCCTACACCCAATCCTACAGCAATTCCAGGGACGCGGTCCGGGCCTATCTGCAGGAATATCCCACCATTCAGGTGGTGCTGGACCTGCACAGGGACGCGGCAGAGAACCCGGACGGCAGCCAGTACGCCACCTCCTGCACCGTGAACGGAGAGAAAATTGCCCAGCTGATGCTGGTGATCGGCACCAACGCCTCCGGCAATTACCATCCCAATTGGCAGGAAAA
>JAZOAD010000031.1:0-69569 GCA_045595225.1 Faecousia sp. | reverse complement strand
GTGAAATTTGTGGCCATCCGGTCTACGGAATTGGTAAGAAGAGCCGCGGAAATTCACCGGACCACCCCCAATGCCACCGCCGCCCTGGGTCGTTGCTTGACGGCGGCATCCATGATGGGCAATATGCAGAAGGTGGAAAACGGTTCTATGACCCTGCAGGTCCGGGGCGGCGGCCCCATCGGCACCATAACCGTGGTATCCGATCCCGAGGGCAATGTTCGTGGCACTGTCACGGAGCCGAATGTGCCCCTGGTGGAAAAATTTCCCGGTAAGCTGGATGTGGGCGCAGCGGTCGGCACGGACGGAACCATTACCGTCATCCGTGCCCTGCAGATGAAGGAGCCTTATATCGGTTCCACACCCCTGGTGTCCGGTGAGATCGGCGATGATGTGACCGCTTATTTTGCTCATTCTGAACAGACCCCCACCGCCTGCGCTCTGGGTGTGCTGGTGGATCGGGATCAGTCTGTAAAGGTAGCCGGCGGCTATCTGGTGCAGCTGCTGCCCGGCGCGCCCGACGAGGTGATCGATGCTGTAGAAGCGGGCATCAAGCAGGCGGGCGCTGTGACCAAAATGCTGGAAAAGGGCATGACGCCGGAGGAAATTTTGACGGAAGTCTGTGGCGACCTGGGCGTACTGTTCTTTGAAAACGAACCCGTATGCTACAAGTGCTACTGCAACAGAAGACGCGTGGAAGCGGCGCTGATCAGCATCGGAAAAGAAGAGATGACCCAGATCGTGGAAGAGGGAAAAACCTTCCCCGTGGAATGCCAGTTTTGTGATACAGTTTATAGCTTCACACCGGAGGATATTGCCGAATTGTTGAAAAAAGTATGATTTTCGACTGTTTTCCCCGGTAAATACCGGGGAAAAGACGATGAAATATTTTTTGAAAAAAATCGAAAATAATGCTTGACAAATGGGTGGTTTATGTGTATAATGAACCACGTCGCTGAGGTGTGCAGCACCAAACGCGAACACGGGAGCATAGCTCAGCTGGGAGAGCATCTGCCTTACAAGCAGGAGGTCACAGGTTCGAGCCCTGTTGTTCCCACCATAAATTTGGCCCTGTGGTGCAGTCGGTTAGCACGCCAGCCTGTCACGCTGGAGGTCGACGGTTCGAGTCCGTTCGGGGTCGCCATAATGTGTTTGTGGAGAGCGCAAGCTCTCCACAATATGCCTCTGTAGCTCAGTCGGTAGAGCAGCGGACTGAAAATCCGCGTGTCGTTGGTTCGATTCCGACCGGAGGCACCACGCTTCCCGCAAGGGAAGCAAAATGCGGGTGTAGCTCATCCGGTAGAGCGCCACCTTGCCAAGGTGGAGGTAGCGGGTTCGAGCCTCGTCACCCGCTCCAAAAAAGTAAGGAACGTTACCACACGTTCCTTATTTCATATGGTACCGTGGCCAAGTGGTAAGGCAAGAGTCTGCAAAACTCTCATTCGCCAGTTCAAATCTGGCCGGTACCTCCAAACAAAAAAGGACATCCTTATGGATGTCCTTTTTGTTTACAAGCCTATGTGTTTGTGATACAATACAGAAAATTCATTCTGGAAGTCAGTTTTTCAGTTTTATTTGGAGGTATACTTATGAAACCTATTACTGCTATTGTTTTAGGTGCCGGAAGCCGGGGCGTTACATATGCCAGTTACGCTAAGGAACATCCTGATGAATTGCAGATCGTTGCCATTGCTGAGCCTCGCCTGGATCGGCTGGATCTGTTGGCTGATGAACTGGGTGTTCTAAAAGAATATCGTTTTGCCGATTGGCGGGAGCTGCTGGCGCAGCCCAAACTGGCGGATTGCGCATTCATCTGCACTTTGGACGATGATCATACGGCACCGGCTATTCGTGCTATGGAGTTAGGCTATCATGTTCTGCTGGAAAAGCCTATGAGTAACCGGGAAGAGGAGTGCCGGGCCATTGCGGAAACGGCGCAGCGCACCGGTCGCACGCTGGCGGTTTGTCATGTTTTGCGGTATACGCCGTTTTATATGACCATTAAGTCTTTGCTGGATCAAGGTTGTATCGGTGAGGTTACCACCATCACACAGGTGGAAAATGTGGGCTACTGGCACCAGGCCCACAGTTTTGTCCGTGGTAACTGGCGTACCACCCTGGAAACCAGCCCCATGATCCTGCAAAAGTCCTGCCATGACATGGATATTATCTTATGGCTCATGGGAAAGGATTGCCGAAAAGTGCAAAGCTTTGGCTCCCTTCGCCATTTTACCAAGGAAAACGCGCCGATTGGCGCCCCAGCCCGCTGCCTGGACGGCTGCCCGCATTCGGAAACCTGCCCTTATTACGCTCCTAAGCTTTATCTGGATATGATGCGTACCGGCTGGCCTGTGGATGTGATCACCACGGATATGAGTGAAGCAGGTCGCAGAAAAGCCCTTGAGGAAGGCCCTTACGGCCGCTGTGTTTATCATTGCGACAATGATGTGGTAGACCGCCAGACGGTAAATTTGGAATTTGAAGGGGGCGCTGTTGCCACATTCACCATGACCGGCCTTTCCGCCGATTTTTCCCGCCAGCTGAAGATTTTTGGTACCCAGGGACAGATCGCCGCGGATATGGGCACGAAGGAAATTGTGCTTCACCGCTTTGGTGAAGAAAAACAGATCATCCCTCTGGATATGGGAGAGGAAGCCAGCGGCCATGGCGGCGGTGACTACGGCATTATGCGGGACTTCCTTTCGGTATTGCGGGAAGGCGGCGAGAGCCGCACCAGCGCCCATGTTTCTCTGCAGAGCCATTTGATCTGCTTTGCGGCGGAGCGTTCCCGTCGGGAAAATACTGTGGTAGAATTATAAAAAATGAAAATGAGGACCGGTACCCAATGGGTATCGGTTCTTTTTGCGCTATTGCGTTCCAATGTCATGGCAGCGGAAATTTCCTTTCGCCCACAGCGTGACATTATCACAGAAATATCCGGACCTGCCGGGTATACTAAGGTCAAAGAAATGAAAGGAGCTACTACTATGGCAGCTATGAATATCAATTCCAATCAGTATCGTGAACTTATGAATCAGAAAAAGCCCGTTTTGGTTGATTTCTGGGCACCCTGGTGCAGCTACTGCCGGCGGATCGGCCCGGCTTATGATCGGGTTGCAGCCCAGTATGGCGAAGATATCGCGATTGTCAAGATCAATATCGACGAGGAGCCTCAGCTGGCGCAGCAGGAGCACATTGAAGTGATCCCCACCCTGGTACTCTACCGGGGCGGAGAAGCCTTGGGCTCTATTGTGGCACCGGAAAGCAAGGCTATGATCGACAGCTTCCTTCAGGAAGCGCTGCAGTAACAAGGAGCCGTCTATGAAGAACAATGTTTATGATATGGTGATCATCGGCGGCGGACCCGGTGGCTACACTGCCGGACTCTATGCTGCCAGAGCTGGTCTGCGGGCTGTAATTCTAGAAAAGCTATCCGCCGGCGGCCAGATGGCGCTGACGCAGCAGGTAGATAATTACCCCGGTTTCCCCGAGGGGATCGACGGATTTGTTTTGGCGGAAAACATGCAGCAGCAGGCGGGGCGCTTTGGCGCTGTTACGGAATATGCTGAGGTTAACCGTGTAGATCTGCAGGCAGATCCCAAAATGATCGAAACCAGCGAAGGTACTTTCTACGGCCGGACTGTGGTCATTGCCACCGGCGCCGGTCCCAGAAAGCTGGGTCTTCCCGGCGAGCAGGAACTGGTAAGCCGGGGCGTGAACTACTGCGCCGCCTGCGACGGCATGTTTTACAAGGGAAAGACCGTAGCGGTCATCGGCGGCGGAAATTCCGCGGCAGCGGATGCTCTGCTTTTGAGCCGGGTGGCAGAGAAGGTGATCCTGGTCCATCGCCGGGATACTTTGCGAGCCACCAAGGTATATCACGAGCCGCTGATGAAAGCGGCCAATGTGGAATTTTGCTGGAACGGCGCTGTCACCGAGCTGTTGCACAATGGAAAGCTTACCGGCATCCGGCTGAAAAACCTAGTTACAGGCGAAGAAACGGTCATCGATTGCGACGGCGTGTTCATCAGCGTAGGCAGAAAGCCTGCCACGGAGCTGTTCGCCGGTCAGCTGACGCTGGATGAAAGCGGCTATATTCCCGCCGGAGAAACCACCGAAACCGCTATTCCAGGCGTTTACGCGGTGGGCGATGTACGGACGAAACAGCTGCGGCAGATCGTTACGGCGGTAGCTGACGGCGCGGTGGCTGTCCACATGGCAGAAGGATACCTGGCTGCGCACGAATAAGTACTTTGCCCGTCGGAAATTTCCCGACGGGCTTTTTGTCGTGGGTCAATGAAATAGGGAAGGGAGGGCCGAAGCCCTCCCTTTTATGGGTATATTCGTTATGCGATAGGTTCGAAATCAGCAGCGCCATGCTTACACAGGGGGCAGATGATATCATCCGGCAGCGGTTCGCCTTCATAGACCCAACCGCAGACCTTGCACACATAGCCCTTTTTGCCTTCGGTTTCGGGCTGAGGTTTCACATTGTTTTGATAGAAGGTGTAAGACATAGTCTCCTTGTTGGACATGACCCTTGCTTCGGTTACGGTGCAGATGAACATACCATGGGTATCCAGATCTACATAGTTTTCCACCTTCAGGCTCATTACCGCGTTGATGTGCATGGGCAGGAAGCGCAGACCGTTGTCGGTTCTCAGTTCTTCCATACCGGCGAATTTATCCACAGCGCGGCCGCTTTGGAAGCCGAAGTTTTGGAACAGAGTGAAAGGCGCGGTGATATCCAGACAGTTGACGTTCATCATCCCGGTCTGACGGATCAAATGATGGGAGTAGTTTTCTTTGTTGATGGTGACAGCCACTCGGTTAGGCGTGTTGGTGACCTGGGTCACCGTGTTGACGATGAGGCCATTGTCTTTCTGTCCATCGCTGGAGGTGACTACATAAAGGCCATAGCCGATGTTGAACAGGGCGTTCAAGTCGTTTTTGTTGGCGGTGCCGTCTTGACGGGCCATATACTCCTGACACAGCTCCTGTGCCAGGGCATCGATCTGGGCGCGGCTGTCGTCATTGAGGGCGGACAGGATCTTCACGGTATTCTCAGCGAAGGTTATGTCCTTGGATTTTTCAAACATTCCACGCATAACCTTGGCGGCCATGGGCGCCCAGGAGCCGTTTTCCATCAGCGCCACGGTGCGGTTCTGGTAATTGCGATCAGTCAGGTGATGGATGTATTCCTTCATGAAGGGGAAAATGTCCGCGTTGTAGGTGGTGGTGGCCAGCACCAGCTTACCATAGCGGAATGCGTCCTCCACTGCCTCGGCCATATCCGTCCGGGCCAGGTCATGGACTACCACCTTGGGTGCGCCATTTTCCTCCAGCTTCTGCACCAGCAGATCCACAGCGGCCTTGGTATTGCCGTAAACAGAGGTGTAGGCTACTACGATGCCCTCGTCTTCCACCTGATAGGAGGACCAAATGTCATACTTGTGAATGTAGTAGCCCAGGTTTTCCGTCAGCACCGGGCCATGCAGGGGGCAGATGATGGCAATATCCAGGGTAGCGGCCTTCTTCAGCAGGGCCTGCACCTGGGGACCGTACTTGCCAACAATGCCGATGTAGTAGCGGCGGGCTTCGCAATCCCATTCTTCCTCTACATCCAGCGCGCCGAATTTGCCGAAACCGTCAGCGGAGAACAGCACCTTGTCGTAGGAATCGTAGGTCACGATAACTTCGGGCCAATGGACCATGGGGGCGGTGACGAAGGTCAGGGTGTGCTTGCCCAGGCAGAGGGTGTCCATTTCGCCAACGACCAGCCGGCGGTCAGCGTAATCCGTGCCGAAGAAATTCTTCATCATAGCAAATGCTTTGGCGGAAGAAACCACCACAGCTTCGGGATACAGGGTCAGGAACTTGTGGATATTGGCGGAATGGTCCGGTTCCATGTGCTGCACGATCAAATAATCGGGCTTCCGGCCCGCAAGAACAGCCTGCAGATTATCCAGCCACTGCTGCGTGAAATTACGGTCCACCGTGTCCATAACGGCGATCTTTTCGTCCAGGATCACATAAGAATTATAGGCCATGCCGTTGGGCACTACATACTGGCCCTCAAACAGGTCTACCTGGTGGTCGTTAACGCCGATGTAGTGAATGTCTTTGGTGATAGTCATAGCAATGCACTCCTTGTAATAGATTTGTATTATTATACATTATGGGGGCTTTTTTGTACAGGGGAAAGTTTTCTGTTAATGGAATCTTTTTATGGACATATCCTACTGGATTTTTTGACAAGATTAAGTGATAAAGTCACCAAATAGGATACATAATTTCCATATTTTTTGCCAAACCCTTTGCAATGCTTAACTGTGGTATTCTTGTATGGGTTAACAAACTTTTTTGCGTGCTTTCATGCACAATGCATAAATCTGTGGGGAAACAAAGGATTTACTTGCTTTTTTTCCGCTATCGATTATAATGTAGCTATGTCAAAGACAAAGTTTTTTGAACGGTGAACACGGTGCGTAGACTTCGTGTTTTTCACCGGCGAAAACGGTTTCAGAAAGGAGCTTTTCCATGAAGAAAAACTACTTGAACAGATTTTTTGCGTTGATCCTAGTTCTGGCAATGGTGCTTTCCATGGCGCCCAGTACCCTGGCGATCCCCCTTGCGGATATTCGCTGGAGGGAAACGGACCAGCAGGTTTCCATCGACCGGTCTGACCGGCTGGCGGATATGGCGCTGGAAGAAAAGTTCCAGCCCACGGACCTTGTCCGTGTTTCCATTGTTCTGGAAGAAAAATCCACCATCCAGGCCGGTTTCTCTACGATGAATCTTGCCAGCAACGCGGAAGCCATGGCCTACAACAAAAATCTGCAAAAGAAGCAGGAAACTGTGCAGCAGGCCATTTCCCGGAAGGTTCTGGGCGGCGAAAAGCTGGATGTAGTCTGGAATCTGACCCTGGTAGGCAACATTATTTCCGCCAATGTGCCCTATGGCAAGATCGAACTGATCCGACAGGTGGACGGCGTTGCCGGTGTGGTGCTGGAAAACACCTACGAACCCTATAAGAACCAGGCGGAGAATGATATTGTTACCAATATGACCGTTTCCTCGGATATGATCGGCTCCGGCCAGGTGTGGACCAACGGTTACACCGGCGCAGGCAGCCGGGTCGCGGTCATCGATACCGGTACGGACACCGATCACCAGTCCTTTGATAACGGCGCTTTCCTGTACGCGCTGGAGCAGAATGCTTTGGCTTCCGGCGTCAGCTTTGAAGAGTATGTGGCTTCTCTGGATCTGCTGGACGCGGAGGAGATCGCTTCCGTACTGCCTGAGCTGAATATTTTCGAGCGGGACAGCTCTCTTACTGCCGACGCGCTGTATCTGAATGAAAAGCTGGCCTTTGCTGTCAACTATGTGGACGACGGCGATTATCGGCTGAATGTGGATCATGATGATGATTACCAGGGTGACCACGGCTCCCATGTGGCCGGCATTGCCACCGCCAACCGTTATATCCCCAGCGGGGATGGCTATGTGGATGCTCTGGAGAATGTGATGGTGGCCGGCGTGGCGCCGGATGCCCAGCTGATCACCATGAAGGTCTTCGGTATCGAGTCTTTGACGGACGCGGACTATATGGCGGCTATTGAAGACGCTATTTTGCTGGGCTGCGATTCTGTAAACCTGTCCTTGGGTACTGTGGTTTCCGGTTTCGCTTTCAACAGTTACTATGAGCAGCTGCTGTCGTTTATGGCAGAAACCGACACCGTGGTTGTGACCTCTGCCGGTAATGCGGGCATGTGGACCGATATGACCATTTTTGGCACGCCTTACAGCGATGATGTCAACTTCGACGCCCTCGGCGCCCCCGGCTCTTACAGTAATTTCTTCACCGTCGCCTCTGTGGAAAACGATGGCGCGGTGGGCATGGTCTTCACGGTTGGAGATCTGAACGTTATGTACACAGAAATGGTAGGCTATGGCAACGAGCCTCTGGCCTCCATTGACACCACCCCCGATGGCGCGGGTACTGCCTATGAGTATGTATTTATTGACGGCATTGGCCTGGAAAGCGACTACCAGGACCTGGATCTGACCGGTAAGGTGGTATTCTGCTCCCGCGGTGAAACCAACTTTGCCGACAAAGCCAATATTGCCGTTTCCCTTGGCGCTGTGGCGGTGGTGATTTACAACAATCAGTCCGGTGGTTTCGGCATGAATTTGAGCGGCTATAGCTATACCGCTCCTGCGGTTTCCATCTCCCAGGAAGAAGCGGATTATATCCGCGGCATTTCTTCAGTCCAGACCGCGCCCAACGGTACCGCCTATTACACCGGCACCATCGACATTTTCGCGTCTCCCAAGGCCGGTAAGTTCCATTCTGAGTACTATACTATGAGCTCCTACAGTTCCTGGGGTGTGCCCGGCGATCTGTCCATTAAGCCGGAGATCACCGCTCCCGGCGGCATGATTTACTCTATTTACGGCTCTACTCCCGAGACGGTGGGCACCGACCAGTATGGTTTGATGTCCGGTACTTCCATGGCCGCGCCTCAGGTGGCCGGTATGGTGGCGCTGGTTGCCCAGTATCTGCGGGAATCCGGTTTGGATCAGCAGGTGGGTTTGAGTCCCAGAGTACTGGCTCAGAGCTTGTTGATGTCCACCGCTGTGCCCATGCTGGAATCTCCCGGCAACTATTATTCTATTCTGAACCAGGGTTCCGGCCTGGCCCGTGTGGATTTGGCTACGCTGGCAGAGTCCTTCATCATGGTCAGCGGCCAGGACGATGGCAAGGTCAAGGCTGAACTGGGTGATGATCCGGAGCGTACCGGTGTTTACACATTCTCCTTTGTACTGAACAATCTGACCGGCGAGAGCCAGGACTATGCCCTGAGCGCCGATCTGTTCCGCCAGGGCGTGTATGATCCGGGCGAAGCATACTACGGCGAGCCTTATGGCTTCACCGTGCTGGATACCGCAACGGTACTGCTTTCTTCCACTGCTTCTTTCCTGGTGGACGGCAACCAGGTGGTAAATAATCAAATGCCCGATTGTGACTGGAACGGCGACGGCGTCACCGACGAACTGGATGCCGACTACTTGCTGGAGTACCTGCTGGGCAATGAAACGCAACTGTATGCTGACGGCGATGTTTCCGGCGACGGTGTGGTTAGTACTTATGATGCCCACTATCTGCTGGCCCAGCTGTATTCCGGCCATGTCATTACGGTTCCCGCGGATGGCAGCGTTACTGTGGAAGTGACATTGACCCTGAACGAAATTGCCAGAGCGCAGCTGGACGCCGAAAACGTGGATGGCGCCTATATCCAGGGTTATGTCTTTGCGGAACAGGTGACAGAGGACCCCGCAACCGCCACCAACCATTCCATCCCTGTGCTGGCCTTCTACGGTAACTGGACCGATCCCAATATGTTTGATCGCGGCACTTATGTGGAAATGATGTATGGCATCAGCGATATGATCCCTTATCTGTATCAGATCATCGGCAATGGTAACGCTTTGACCGTCAACTATGGTGATGGCAACGAATATTACTTTGGCGGTAATCCTCTGCTGACAGACAATGAATACCTGCCTCAGCGCAACGCTTTCAACAGCCAGGACGAATCCTTCCTGCAGGCGCAGTATTTCACGCTGCTCCGTAACGCCGGCGACTCCCGGCTGCAGATCGTGGATAAGGAAACGGGAGAAGTGTATTACAGCCAAAATTATGGTGAGCTTTATCCTGCTTTCTACAACATCTCTTACAGCTACTGGGATTACACCCAGCTGAATGCGAATATTTACTGGAGCGGCACCGATATGAACGGCGAGCCGCTGCCGGAAGGCACTGTGATCGAAGTGATTTTCACCGCACTGCCGGAATACTATAGAAATGAAGACGGCACCTACAACTATGACGCAGCAGGCTACGGCGCGTCTTTGGTTACCGAAATGACCATCGACAATACCGCACCCACGGTCAGCGATATGAACCTGGCCGCCCAGGAGCGCCGCCTGAGCGTCACCGCGCAGGATAATCAGTACATCAGCGCTGTGGTTCTGATGAACAAAACCGGCACGGTTCTCCTCTCTGCCGCTACGCCCAACCAAACCACCGCTGATACAGAAATGACTATTGACCTGGATCTGAGCGGCGTCACCGGCAGTACTTTCCTGCTGGCTCTATACGACTATGCCTGCAATGTGACCACCTATGAGATCGAGCTGGAACTGCCTGAAATTGAGCGTCCTCATTTCACCGTGGTGGATTACGGCACAGGCACCTACTATGGCATTGGCGCCGATGGCACAACAGTTACCCTGGGTGTCAGCGACCGGGGCATGATCATGGCCGCCGAATTTGTGGATGGTTATGTCTTCGAAGTCAGCAATGGCAGCAAGCTGCATGTGGCCCAGGACAACGACCTGAACTCTTTCCAATATCTGTGCGATTTGGATCCTTATGGTCAGTGGGGTATCACCAGCTTCTTGGACCTTGCCTACAACTACGCCGACGGTCAGCTCTACGGCCTGTTCTACAGCGAGCTGAACGGCGAGTGGTACCCCTATCTGTGTACCATTGATATGTTCTCCGGCGCAATGGAAGTGCTGCTGGAGATGCCCACCGATGTCAACAATATGACCATTGACGATGAGGGTAATTTCTACTCTGTTACCTATGGTTATCCCTCCCTGTATACTTACACCCTGGAGGGCGTGTCCAATGGTCAGATGACCTATGTTGGTGAAATCAGCTACTATGGCACCGATAGCTTCAACTCTCTGGCATGGGACCATGACGCCGATAAGCTCTACTGGGCCTATCCCAACACCCTGCTGGAAGTCAACCCCGAAACCGCGGAGCCCACGCTGCTGAGCTACTTTATGTTCAGCATGGTTGGTTTGTATATCCGCCCCGAACATTACGAGGGCACCCTGTTCGCGCCTGTGGATGAGGTTAGGGAAGTGACTTTGGATTACTCTGAAAACCGTGTTATGCTGGGCAGCAAGGTGCTACTGACTGCTTCTGTTTCTCCCTGGAACATTACTGACGATTCCGTGACCTGGACCAGCGACAATGAATCCGTGGCGACTGTGGATGAAACCGGCATGGTCACCGGCCTGTCTCTGGGCACTGCTGTCATCACCGCTACCTCCACGCTGGATCCCACAAAGTCCGCAAGCTGCGTTGTGGAAGTCTTCCAGCTGGAGAAGACCCTCAACGGTCTGATATGGGATCAGGTGGGTGAGATTTGGTGGAGCGAATTCAGTATCAACGGTTTGCCTAATTACATTAAACTCCAGGATACGCCGGTTGAGGAATATCTGGCTTCCACCGCTTTTACGCCCGACGGCACGCTCTACGCCGCCACCACAGATGTGAGCAGCGGATATCTGAGTTCCTCGCTCTTTACTGTGGATCCGGAAACCTTTGCAATCACCAAGGTTGGTGACAGCGAATACGGCTATTCCGATATTGCCTACGCTCCCAATCTCCGAGGCGGCGCCATTATGGGCACCTATGGCTCCTATCTGATGGTGATCGATCCCGCTACCGGCGAATTGATGGGCGAAAACAGCTATTATCAGATGTTCATGTACGGCCTGTGCGCCATTGCTTACGCCGGCTCTGAACGCTACCAGGATTGGGGCTTCGATACCTATATCGACTGGTTCTTCCTTATCGATACCCAGGGCTTTGTCTATCTGATGGGCTTCCTGGCTGACGATTATGGCAATCTTTACTATCTGGAGCATCCTGCTACCAGCGGCGGCATTTTCTGCGTCGTGGATTACACAACGGAAGTGATCTACTTCAGCTCCGCCCACTATGATGGTGATTTCCTGTACTGGAGCGTCTACAACGAAAAGGCGGATATGTCCACTCTGTTCGCCATCGACACCGTGGGCAGCCGTAAGGCCTATAACCTGGGCAACTTCGGCGACGGTGTTTGGCCTGCCGGCGGCCTGATGGAGCTGGATAATCCCTCTGCAGGCATGGGCCTGAACAGCTACGAGCAGATGCCGCAGCCAAAGTCCGTGACAGACGGCGAATTGGAGAAGCTGTCCGTATCTGCCCCCGTGGTCAACGCGGCAAGTGTTGCCGGTGATCCTGCTGATGAAAATCGTATCACCTTGGCTATTACGCCTGCGGATCTGGCCACCAATGGCACCGCTACTGTCACCTTTGATCCTGCGGCCTTGGCCCTGGTGGAGGTCATAGGTCTAACACAGGCCTTTGCCTACACTACCGCCGACGGCACCGTGAACCTGGCTTATGCGGAAGCCAATGCCCTGTCGGATGATACTGTATTGGCTACCCTTGTATTTGATGTGCTGGCCACAGGCGACCATACTGTTACCGTCACGCATGGTGAGCTGAACAATGGCGAGGCAGATCTGACCGAAGAACTGGCCTTCCACATCCACGAAGCGGCGATCATTCCCGGCTGGGAGGCTACCTGCGCGGAGCCCGGTATGACGGAAGGCGCCCAGTGCATCCACTGCGGCGAGTTGCTGGTGTGGCCGGAAGAAATTCCCGCCACCGGTCACAGCTATGTGGACGGCAGCTGCCAGCATTGCGGTGAAAAGGATCCCGATGCGGTCCTTTTAGGCGATGCCAACGATGACGGCGAGATCAATTATCTGGATGCCATGCTGATCGCCCAGTACTATGTGGGTGACATTGCGGACGAAGATCTGAATCTGAGTGCCGCGGATGTCAACGGCGACGGCGAAGTCAACTATCTGGATGCTATGATGGTGGCCCAGTACTATGTTGGCGATATCGACTCGTTCTCTCAAGAAACATAATTTTCACGCGCCAAGGGGTGGTGACGGCACAGCCGTCACCACCTTTTTTATGTTTGTTGTGAAAAACATGGTTTTGGTGTACGCGTTTATGCAACCTCCGAGATGTTCGGCTTCAAGGGTGAGGGGAAGCGATGATCCTCTGAAAAATATGAATATGCAGGAGGAATGTGAATGACAACGATTACTTTGCGTGTAGTGGGCGCAGAAGTGAAAGCCAGTGTGACAGGGCCGCTGACCGGAGGCATGGTTGGGCTCCCTGTTACCATCCACTATGATGAAGGCTGGGATGGCCTTGTGAAGACCCTGGTATGCAGAAGCAGCGCCAATAGCCGCGGTTGCGATGTGATCCGGACAGTTGTAAATCCCGGTAAAAAAACAACGGTCGCCCATGAGGTGATGGTAGCCGGACGCACATTGTACTTAGGCATTGAAGGGCGCGCGCCGGATGGAACGGAGGTTTATCCGACGATTTGGGCGGATTGCGGCAAAATTCAGCCCGGCGCCAACGCAGATGGGGATCCTACCACAGAGGCGACGCAGGCGGTGTGGGAACAGATTCTTACACAAATGGGGTCTCTGGACGGATTGAATACTGACAGCAAGGAAACCTTGGTATCTGCCATCAACGAAGCCATGACAAAAGGAAATGGTTTGCCCGGAAAGGATGGCTGTGGCATCACCGCCGTTACCGGCAATGAAAACGGCTCCTGGACCGTTCATTATGAGGACGGCAGGGAGGAAACTGTCAGCAATGAGGCGTATCTGGCAATGGGGGAACGGATGGACCAACTGGCGGTGGAAATCGCGGGGAAAGAGCAGCTTGCGCCGGAGTTTGCCAACTCCATCGAAGAATGCACCGACACCAGTAAGCTGTATGTTCTGCCCGATGGCTATATTTATGCCTATATGGCCTGCGTGGAATATCCTTTCACCAACCAGATCCCCCAGTCCATCAACGCCGATGGTACGGATTTTGTCGGTGAAAACGGCGAGGATGGCTATAAGACCGGCTATCGTCTGAATAGCTCCGGCGCGGAAGATACCGACGCACCCAGCGCCGCTGTTACCGGCTTTATTCCTGTAGGTGACGGCGACACGGTTTATTTGAAAAATGTCAAGTATAAAGCAGGAGAAACCGGGCTTGGCGGCTCTTTTGGTATTTACAACAGTAATTTTGGGAATATCATTACGGTGCTGCAGGCAAATAACTTTAGCGATTACGGCTATCTTGTCAGCAACTATACTGTGGACGATGAGGGATATTTGACCTCCGTAACGCTGTACGATAAGTACAACAACGGCATATCCTATGTGCGTGTTTCCGCCATCGGTTTGAATAACGCCTCCATTATTACCGTGGATGAGGAAATCACCGATGAAGGAGAAACCACATACGCCTGGAAGAACACCGGCCGTGCCTTTGTGCCTGCCGATTATGAGGATCGGATCATTCCCCTGGAGGCAGCCAGCGAAGATCACGAAAGCAGACTCAAGACCCTGGAGCTTTGGGGTGTGGAATCTGTTTCCAATGGGGAGATTCCTGCCTATATTCAGAGTGAAGCGACAGATGTTTTGGAGCGGCTGATCAATACCCAGGGCAATCGTTCTTTCAATCTCATTGCTATGTCCGACTTCCATTATGGCGGCATGGGAGATAATAAGGACAATTTGATCCGGGCCTGCAAGGCCGTAGCCTATATCACCGGGCGCATCCACATTGATGCGGTTGCCACTTTGGGTGACAATATTCCCCATGGCACGACCACCGAAAGCGCCTGGGAATCCGGAAACAGATGGTTCAAGGAGATCAACGAAATCCTGAAAATGACCGAGGGCGCAGGCATTGCCATGTTCCGCACCCCCGGCAACCATGACAGAATGGGCGGCAATGATGAAAGCGGAAATCCCACTACGCCCATCCCAGATAATGCCATTTTCCAGTACATCAGCGGCTACAATCGGCAGGGCCAGATCGGTGATGTCCCCGGCGGCTGGTGCTACCAGGATTTTGCCGGCCATAAACTCCGTGTGATCGTGCTGAATACGGCAGAATGCGAGGGCCAGGGCCGATTTAGTGAGTATTCCGGCTATCGCATGAGTACGAAGCAGTACAACTGGCTCATTAACACCCTGGATCTGGGCCATAAGGAAGATGCTGCGGATTGGCAAATTTTGATCCTATCCCACCACAGACCGGATGATTGGCAGGCCTATATCACGGAAACCGAGTGGGGCGAAAACGGCTACATTCTGCCCAATATTTTGCATGCCTATCAAACAGGCGGCAGTTTTTCCGGCACGAAAGAAGACGGCGATGTGATCAGCTGCGACTTCAGCGGCAAAAACCAGGCTGCTTTGATCGGCTGCATTCACGGACACCGCCATGACTATACCTACGGTCCGCTGTATCTTGGCACAAGCTCCAACAGCGACCAATGCGATGTTCTGGCAATCGGCACGCCCTCTCTTGGTTTTAGCACCGCTGCGGACAACAATGCGGATAACGATGGCAACGGCTACCCCAATGTGAAGGACACCGCAGAGGAAACGGCCTTCTGCCTGTACTCCATTGACCTGGACAATCGGAAGGTGCTGGCGATCCATTACGGCGCAGGCATTGACCGGGAAATTGCTTATTCCTAATCTTGAATAATTTCAAAAAGCTGGTTCCTTCCCGGAGCCAGCTTTTTCTGTTTTGACCAAAGCATGGTCATTGGAGGCTAGGTTTCTGCTGCGGGTTCAAGAGGGAAATATGTCGAATGTACTTGTAATCATCCACAAAATGGTGTATATTTCAAGAAAAATGGTCACAGCTCATAGGGAAAGCAGGAAAGAAAAATGTATCATAAGAAACCGCAGGGATGGGTAAAGCATTTCGATTTTATCATAGGGGATATGCTGTGTTTGCAGGTGGCATTCGTGCTGGCATATATAACGCGGCACGGCTTCGTCAGTCCGTACGCGGACCCTTTTTACCGTAATTTGGCGATCGTATATACTTTGGTGGATTTCTTTGTGCTGATCATGAACAATACCATGAAAAACGTGTTGAAAAGGGGCTATTACAAAGAGCTTGTCCAAACCGTTAAGCATGTCTTGATGGTAACCCTTGTTGTGATGCTTTATTTGTTTTCGGCGCAGGCCGGCGAAACCTACTCCAGAATCGTAGGATATCTTCTGATTGCTTACTATGCCCTAATTTCCTATGGGATTCGTCTGTGGTGGAAGGAAAGGCTGCAGAGCAAGAAAACCAATATTTTTACAAAAGCGATCTATTGCATCACCAATGAAAACCGAGCAGAAAGTGTAATCGAGCATTTCCGACAGAATGGAGCCGGAGATTTTGTAATTCAAGGCATTTGCGTGGCAGACCGCAAGCAGGCAGAAGGCGCTGTTTTGGGAATTCCGGTCACTGCCACCGGAGAAACGGTGCTGCAATATCTTTGCGATAAATGGGTGGATGAGGTATATATTTCTCTGCCGGATACCGACCCTCAAAAAGAAAAGATCATTTCCGCGATTGCGGAAATGGGCATTGCGGTGCATGTGGAAATGCTTCATGTGGAAACGGAAGCGTGGATGCACCAGACCATTGAGAAAATGGCGGACCGCACGGTTCGCACCATCAGCATGACCATGGCCACCACGCAGCAGTTGTTTTTTAAGCGGGCGTTAGATATTGTTGGTGGCGTCGTTGGCTGTATTTTGACTGTATTTTTGACCTTGATCATTGGGCCAATTATTTATTTTCATTCACCGGGGCCTATATTCTTCGTTCAGACCCGGGTTGGACGAAACGGCAAAAAGTTTAAAATGTACAAATTCCGCAGCATGTATCCGGACGCGGAGGCGCGGAAAGCGGAACTGATGAAGGAAAACCGAATCAGCGACGGCAGAATGTTCAAGCTGGATTATGACCCGCGGATCATTGGCTGTAAAAAGCTTCCGGATGGCAGCGTCAAGAAGGGCATCGGCAACTTTATCCGGGATTGGAGTTTGGATGAATTTCCGCAGTTTTTCAATGTGCTGAAAGGGGATCTGTCCCTCTGCGGTACCAGGCCGCCTACGGTGGATGAATGGGAAAAATATGAGCTGCATCACCGGGCGCGGCTGGCCATTAAGCCGGGCATTACCGGTTTGTGGCAGGTCAGCGGCCGCAGCAATATCACAAAGTTTGAGCAGGTAGTGGAGCTGGACAAACAATACATACGGCAGTGGAGCATGGGTCTGGATTTCCGGATCCTGTTTGAAACCTGCAAAGCGGTACTGACCAGAAACGGATCTATGTAAGACACTGGGGGAAAGCATGAGAGGATGCAAAAAGGAACAGCTGAATATTGCGATGTTCGGCCATAAACGGATCCCTTCCAGAGAAGGTGGCGTTGAAGTGGTTGTACAGGCGCTGAGTACCCGGATGGCAAAGCTGGGACATCATGTGACATGCTACAATCGGGGCGGCCGGCCTGTATGCGGCCCCGGGCGCGATGGTCGTGTTTCGGATTCCTATGAAGGCGTCCGGTTGAAAACGGTTTGGACTCTGGATAAAAAGGGACTTGCCGCGGTAACCTCCAGCTTTTTCGCGGCGCTGCGGGCCGCCGTCGGCAACGCCGATGTGGTGCATATTCACGGGGAAGGACCGGCGTTTATGTGCTGGCTGCCAAAGCTTTTCGGAAAGAGAGTAGTGGTCACGGTCCATGGATTGGACTGGCAGCGGAAAAAGTGGGCCAATGGCTTCGGCGCGAAGTATATCCTCGCCGGCGAAAAAATGGCGGCGCGGCTGGCGGATGCCATAATCGTGCTCAGCCGTAGCGCCCAACAGTATTTTCAGAGGACTTACGGAAGAGAAACGGTTTGGATCCCCAACGGCGTCAGTAAGCCGGAATGCCGCGCGCCGGAGGAAATCGGTCGGCAGTTTGGCCTAAATAAGGACGATTACATTCTGTATTTGGGGCGTCTTGTTCCGGAAAAGGGCGCGCATTACCTGATCGAGGCATTTAGCGGCGTCCGTACCGATAAAAAACTGGTCATTGCCGGCGGCACATCTGATACGCCGGACTATGGAGAAATGCTGAAAACTATGGCGAAGGGCGACGCAAGGATCCTGTTTACCGGGTTTATCCAGGGAAGAATACTGGAGGAACTCTACAGTAACGCCTATGTGTATGTGCTTCCGTCGGAGCTGGAGGGAATGCCGCTGAGTCTGCTGGAGGCCATGAGCTACGGTAATTGCTGCCTTGTTTCGGATATTCCGGAATGTAGGGAAGTGGTGGAAAACAAGGCGGTGTTGTTTGCAAAGAACGATGTGGAGGATCTGCGGAATTGTTTACAGGCATTCTGCAATGACCCGGCCTTGACGGCAGAATGGAAAGCCCATTCCCGAAGCTATACCTGCGACAAGTATAACTGGGATGTGGTCACCCAAAAGACCATGGAGCTGTATCGATGAAAATATTGATGGTCAACAAATTTCTGTTCCCCAAAGGGGGCGCGGAAACCTATGTATTGAAGCTGGGGGAGGGCCTGGAAACCTTGGGCCATGAGGTGCAGTATTTCGGCATGGAGCATGCCGGGAGAGTTGTGGGCAATCGGGTGGATGCTTACACATCGGATATGGATTTCCATGGGGGCGCAAAGCCTGCAAAGCTACTTTATCCTATCAAAACTATATATTCTTTGGAAGCGAGAAAGAAGCTCCGTCTGGTGCTGGAGGATTTTCAACCGGATGTGTGTCATTTGAATAATTTCAATTATCAGCTGACTCCCAGCATCATTCTGGAGATCCGCAAGTGGGAGCGGCAAATGGGGCGCAGGTGTCGGATTGTCTATACGGCCCATGATTATCAGCTGGTGTGTCCCAATCATCTGTGCCATAACCCCATTTCCCATGAAAACTGTGAAAAATGCCTGGGCGGCCATTTTGCCAATTGCGTGAGGGGACGATGTATTCATGGTTCTCTGGCCAAAAGCATGGTGGGCGCGATGGAAGCGGTCTTTTGGAAGCGGGCAGGAGTTTATCGGCAGATCGACAGGATCATCTGCTGCTCCCATTTTATGAAGAGGAAATTGGACACCGATCCGGTACTGGCCTCCAAAACGGTGGCGCTGCATAATTTTGTGGAGCCGGTGGAGGAAAAAACGATACAAAAGAGGGACTATGTTCTGTATTTTGGCCGATATTCGCAGGAGAAGGGCGTGCAAACACTTGTTAGCGCCGCAAAGGAATTGCCTGAAATACCCTTTGTGTTTGCAGGCGCAGGTCCTTTGAAACCGCTTTTGGAGAATGCGCCAAATATTACCGATGTGGGCTTCCAAACAGGGGATTCCCTGGCGAATTTGATTCGGGAGGCCCGCTTTACGGTCCACCCTTCGGTGTGCTACGATAATTGCCCCTTTTCTGTGATGGAGAGCCAAATGTACGGTACATTCGCGCTGGGCGCGGATATAGGCGGAATCCCGGAACTGATTCGCGTCGGGGAAACCGGGCAGCTGTTTGCCAGCGGGGATGTGGCGCAGCTGAGGGAGGCCATTTCTCAGGTATGGGCAGGGCGGAACCAAAGCGGTCAGAAACCGGTGAAGGCAGATTTTTTATCCGTCGATGGCTACTGCCGGGTACTGATAAAAGAAATTTACAGATAAAGCATAAGGATCGTAATATGGCGAAAAAACGAAATGGCACCGTTATCGTGACATACCGCTGCAATGCCCGGTGCAATATGTGCAGCCGATACAAGAAGCCCTCCAAACCGGAGGAAGAGATCTCTGTGGAGACCATCCGCAAACTGCCCCGGATGTATTTTACCAATATCACCGGAGGAGAACCCTTTATCCGGGAGGATCTGAGGGATATTGTTCGGGAACTGTATACAATTAGTGACCGGATCGTGATCTCTACCAATGGCTTCTTTACGGATCGCATTGTGAACTTGTGTAAGGAATTTCCCAATGTCGGTATTCGCATCTCCATTGAGGGCCTGGAGCAGACCAACAATGAGATACGCGGCCTGGAGGATGGCTTCAACCGGGGCTATTCCACTCTGCAAAAGCTGCGGGAAATGGGAATGAAGGATGTTGGTTTCGGTGTAACGGTTCAAGACAGAAATGCCCCGGATCTGGTGCCGCTTTACAAGATTTCCCAGCAAATGGGGCTGGAATTTGCTACGGCTACGCTTCACAACAGCTTCTATTTTGTGGAGTCCGGAAATATCATCCATGACCGGCCCATGGTAGCAAAGAATTTTGAGATTTTGATCAACGAGCTGCTCAGATCCCGGAGCCCCAAGAAATGGTTCCGGGCATACTTCAATCATGGCTTGATCAACTATATCTACGGCCAAAAGCGGCTTTTGCCCTGTGACATGAGCTTTGACACCTTCTTTATCGACCCTTACGGCGATGTGATGCCCTGCAACGGTACCAAGGAGAAGGAGGTCATGGGTAATCTGAATCAGCAAAGCTGGGAAGAGATTTGGAACAGCGATAGAGCAAATGCGGTGCGGCAAAAGGTTCGTGGCTGCGACCGAAACTGCTGGATGATCGGATCGGTATCTCCGGCGATGCATAAGTACATATGGATTCCCGGCGCTTGGGTCGCGTGGCACAAATGCAAAGCTTTGTTTACGCAAAAGCCCTATTCCATGTATGAAAATAAGATTGTCCGGGACTATCGGGATGGGAAGGTCACCAAGACGGAACTGGATAACTGTTCCACCTGTGACTTGTGTGTATTCGATGAAAAGGGAGCAGGGGAATGAACATACTGAGAAAATGGATCCGCAATATGGTCCTGCGGGAAAAAGCCAGCTCGCCAAGGTTTGTGGCGTATTTGCGGAAACAGGGGGTTCAGATCGGTGAGGATGTTCGCTTTTTCGCGCCTTCCCATGTGGTCATTGATTTGACCCACCCTTGGCTATTGTCCATTGGCGATCATGTGCGGATCACCCACGGCGTGATCATTCTGACCCATGATTATGCCTGGTCCGTGCTGAAAAAACTGCCGGAAGAACCCGGCAGGGTGTTGGGCGCTCAAAGCCCGGTCAGAATCGGAAACAATGTATTTATCGGCATGAACGCCATCATCACAAGAGGCGTTACCATTGGAGACCATGTTGTGATCGGCGCGGGCAGCGTGGTTACGAAGGATTGCGAGAGCAACAGCGTGTACGCGGGATCGCCTGCCAGGAAAATTATGACCATAACGGAGTACCTGGAGAAAAGGGAAGCGCTTCAATTCGCGGAAGCCAGAGAAATGGCCATTTTATATCGGCAGCGGTTTGACAGAAAGCCGCCGATGGAGGAATTTGAAGAGTATTTTATGCTGTTTTGCAGCGAAGAAGCGGCGCGGAATCATCCCCGATTCCGCAGCCAAATGGCTACAGGCGCCGGCTTGGAGGAGAGCGTTGCGTATATGCGGAGCAATCCACCCATGTTTGCCGGCTATGAGGCTTTTCTGGACGCATGCTATGAGGAATGAGGCACTATGAATAGTCCGTTGGTAACGGTGGTTGTTCCGGTTTACAAGGTGGAAAAATACCTGAACCGGTGTATCAGCAGCATCGTAAATCAGACATACACAAATCTGGAGATTATTTTGGTGGATGACGGCTCGCCGGATCGCTGCCCGCAAAACTGCGATGTCTGGGCGAAAAAAGACAGTCGCATCCAAGTGGTACACAAGGAAAATGCCGGGCTGGGCATGGCCCGAAACACCGGAATAGAGCGCGCCTGCGGCGAGTATATCTGCTTTTTCGACAGCGATGATTACATTGCCCCGGACACCATTGAAAAGGCCTGCGCTCTGGCCAATAGGGAACAGGCGGAAGCGGTGGTTTTTGGCGTGTGCCATGTGAGCAGTCGGGGGAAGGTAATGAAGCGCCGTATCCCGGCAGGGCCGAAGCTTTGCTACCAAGACGATGAAGTGCAGAATGTTTTTCTGCCGGATCTGATTGATGGCAGACATAAGGAAACAAAGATAAAAAATCTTTGCTTAAGCGCCTGGTCCGGGCTGTTTTCCATGGAGTTGCTCCGAAGAACCAATTGGCGGTTTGTGTCGGAGCGGCAGATCCTCTCGGAGGACAGCTATTCGCTGATATGGCTGTACAAATATGTGTCGAAAGTGGCAATTTTACCGGAGGCGTTGTATTACTACTGTGAAAATGATGCCTCTTTATCCAGGGCGTTTCGACCGGATCGCTTCGCCGAGATACAGAAGTTTTATTTACATTGCGGCCATATGGCCGTGAAGCAAGGCTACAGCGATGCGGTTATCAGCAGGATCGGCGGGTTATTCCTGTCGTTTACCATTGCGGCTATGAAACAGATCGTCGCTGCGGATATGAAGAATCGGCAAAAGCGGGCTATGCTGAGGGAGATTACAGAGGATAGCTTGTTCCGTAAGGTGATCTCGGAATCCGGCTGCCGCAACTACGGCAAAGCGAGAAAGGTTTTGTTTTGGGCCCTGCAAAATCAGCAACATAGCCTGGTTTGGCTGCTGATAAAGCTCCGGACCTGGAAGGATAAATTATATTGAAAGGCAAAGAAAATGATCCAAAAAGCGGTTGTAACATTCAGAAAGCCATCCCAGGCAGAGTGCTTGCTTTGGGCCATTTTGGTTTTGCCGTTTCTGTTTGGCCTGTTGATCGAAGGGATCGGGCTGCCCACGGCGACAAAATACATCTGCGACCTTGCCTGGTTGGGGCTTCTGCTGCTGATGCTGCTGCAGCGAAGAATTCAAAAGCAGGCGCTGGGGATCCTGCCGGCATTTGCGATCTGCTATTTTCTGTATACGCTCCTTGGATTTGCGGTTCGCCTGTATTCGCCGCTTTACTATCTGTGGGGCGCGCGCAATCATTTCCGTATGTACGCGGTCTTTTTCGCGGTGATTTTATTTGCTAAGCAGGATACCTGCCATGGGTTTCTACGGTTTTTCGACAAGCTGTTTTGGATCAACGCGGTAGTGTGCCTGGCGCAGTATTTTATCTTCCACAAGCAGCAGGATTACTTAGGTGGAATCTTCGGCGTAACAAAAGGCTGCAACGGGTATTTGAATAATTATTTCGTCATCATTTCCATTATGGAGCTGCTTCGGTATTTGCAGCGAAAAAGCGGGTTGGGAAAATGCGTTTGCAAATGCGGCGCCATGCTGCTGATCTCTGTGCTGGCGGAATTGAAGTTTTTCTATGTGGAGTTTGCGGTGATCGTTGTTATGGCGGTGCTGCTGACGGATTTTTCCTGGAGAAAAGCGCTGGTACTTGCCGGTATGGCGGTGGGCGTGGCGGCAGCTACAGGGTGGCTGGTTGTTCTGTTCCCGGAGTTTGAAGGGATCTTCTCTTTGCGGGCAATGCTGGAAAGCGCCATGTCGGACGCGGGATATACGGGGCAGGGGGATATCAATCGACTAAATGCCATTCCTGTTCTTTCGGATCGCTTTTTGCATACGCTGCCCGAGCAGCTGTTTGGCTTGGGTCTTGGCAGTTGCGATACCTCCGGCTTCAGCTTCCTGAATACGCCGTTTTATGAAAAACACGCCTATTTGAATTATATCTGGTTCTCGGTTTCCTTTGTGTTTCTGGAAACGGGGTTTATTGGCCTTGGATTTTTCTTCGGTTTTTTCGTTTTGGTGTATTTGGGGGCAAGAAAGCTGGCAAAACAACAGCCACAAAATAAAATGTACTGCCAAATGGCGATGCTCTGCGCCGTTTGCTGCGGCATGATCGGCATCTATAATTCCACATTGCGAACGGAAGCGGGATATATGCTGTATATTATGCTGGCGTTGCCCTTTGCGAAGGCGCGGAATATGTAAATGGTGAGAAAGGAAGATTTTGGGATGACGGACGCCATTGATTTTGTAGTTCTTTGGGTAGACGATAAAGACCCGGCATGGCAGGAGAAAAAGGCGCGCTATACGGGAAATGACAGCAGGGAAGGCAATAGCGAAGTCCGCTACCGGGACTGGGAAACGCTGAAGTACTGGTTTCGCGGTGTGGAAGCATTCGCGCCCTGGGTGCGGTATGTCTACTTTGTGACCGATGATCAAAAGCCGGAATGGCTTAACCTGGATCACCCCAAATTGAAGTGGGTCAAGCACAGGGAATTTATCCCCGGGAAATATTTGCCGGTGTTCAGCTCCCACCCCATCGAATGGAATCTCCATCGCATAGAGGGCCTGGCGGAGCGTTTTGTATATTTCAACGATGATATGTTTCTGCTGAAGGAAACACGCCCGGAGGATTTCTTTGTCCGGGGCGAGCCCTGCGATTTTCCTGTGATCGGCGCCATTTATTCTTGTGGTTTTTTCTCCCATTTGTTGTTCAATAATATGGAACTGATCAACAGGCACTTTTCGCTAAAGGATAGCATTCGAAAGAATCCTTGGAAGTGGCTCAAGGGGCAGTCTGTTTCCGGTTTGGCGAAACTGCTGTTGTATGGCCGTAAAGATTTGGTTCCCGGCATGACCGCCCATCACATTCCCATCTCCTACCGCAAAAGCACATATCAAATATTGTGGGAAAAAGAATTGGATGCCATTGACGCGACCTGCCGCAACCGGTTGCGGACAAAAGCGGATGTAACGCCCTGGTGCATTCGGGATTGGCAGATATTATCCGGGGCTTTTTATCCCAAAAGGCCCATTGGAAAACTATTTCATACGGCTTCTATGGCTTATAACGATGATGCGATAACATACTTGAGAAAACAAAAAGGGAAAGTCATTTGCCTCAACGATAGTGAAGCGGAAAATGACTTCCTGTTGCATAAAAGCAGAATTACAGAAGCATTTGAGAAGCTGCTGCCGGAAAAAAGTAAGTTTGAATTGTAAATTTCTCCATTGAAGGAGGGCGGTGAAAGTGGATTATGAGCGATAAAAGAGTCATTGATAATGCAAAATGGATCATCATTTGCAAAGCTTTGCAGGCTGTGGCGCAACTGGTGATCGGCATGCTCAGCGCCCGCTACTTGGGCCCTGCCGATTACGGGCTGATCCACTATGCCGGTTCTCTGGTGGGGTTTGTTGTGCCGGTCGCGCAGCTGGGCCTCAATGCCACCCTGGTACGGGAATTTGTGGATGAACCGGAGAAAGAAGGCGAAATACTGGGCACATCCCTGGTTATGAGCCTGCTATCCGGTTTATTTGGCTTTGTGATGGTCATGGGATTTGTGTCCGTGGCCAACCGGGGTGAAACGGAAACGCTGACGGTTTGCTTCCTGTACAGCCTCTCGCTGCTGTTTCAGGCAATGGAGCTGACCCAGTATTGGTTTCACTATCAGCTGCAGGCAAAATTTCCGGCAGTGGTGACGCTGATAGCCTACTTTGCGGTTGCGGCATATAAGGTGTATTTGCTCCTTGCCGGGAAAAGCGTTTACTGGTTTGCGGCAGCCTACGCCGTGGAATATGGCCTGGTGGGCCTTTCTTTGCTGGGCATCTTTGGAAAGAGAAGTTCCCATAAGCTTTCCGCAACCATCCCAATGGCGAAAAAGCTATTTGCGAAAAGTCGCTATTATATCCTTTCCTCGCTGATGGTAACGCTGTTTCAAAGCACAGACCATGTTATGCTGAAAATCATGGCGGGAGATTCCGAAAATGGCATTTACACCGCCGCCATTACCTGCGCCGGCATTGGGGCGTTTGTTTATGCCGCCATTGTGGATTCCGCCCGCCCGGTAATACTGGAAAATAAAAATAAGGCCCCGGCGGAATATGAAAAGGGCATTTCCAAATTGTACTGTGTGATCGTTTATTTGTCGTTGCTGCAGAGCGTGGTGTTTTGGCTTTTGGCAAACCCCATCGTTTCGGTCCTGTATGGCGCGGAGTATTTAGGGGCGGTGCCGGTGCTTCAGATTTTGATTTGGTATTTATCCTTCTCACAAATGGGAAGAATACGGAATGTGTGGATCCTGGCGGAGGGAAAACAGTCGATCCTGTGGAAGATCAATCTGCTGGGCGCGGTGACCAGTGTGGCGATCAATGCCCTGGTCATTCCGGTTTGGGGCGCGCTGGGCGCGGCCTTTGCGTCCTTGGTGACGCAATTTTTGACGAATTTCGTCCTGGGATTTATCATCAAGCCGCTGCGAAGGAACAATACTTTGCTGCTGAAAGGGCTGAGCCCGGGGTTTCTCCTTGCAACGCTGCGCCAGGGGTGGGCATGATCCTTTCCGGATAATTCCACAGCGGTTTTCTTTTGTGGAAACTTGAAAAGTTGATTTGTCAATGATATAATAAAAGATAGAATGCGGGAGTATGCTGTGATTTTTCCGGTGACGCCTGCATGGAGGGTTCCTGTATGGACAAGAAAATTACAGTGAAAAACGAAGAAATTGTAATCGACCTGCGCAAAGTGTGGGCTGCGGTACTGGACAACATTTTGCTGGTGACAGTAATCGCCGTGCTGTGCGGGACAGTTGCGTTTCTGGGAACCTTTTTCCTGATCGCGCCAAAGTATGAGGCTACCGCCAAGTTTTATGTGAATAATAACGCCGTCTCTTTAGGCGGCGCTTCCGTAAGCATCTCTTCCGGTGACCTGGTGACCTCACGGAATTTGGTGGATTCGTATATCGTTATTCTGAATACCAGAGAAACTCTAAACGATGTGATGGATTATGCCGGTGTAAGCCGTACATACGAGGAAGTGACGCGGATGCTTTCCGCTGAGGCTGTGGATGAAACAGAGATATTTCAGGTGACCGTTACCAGCACAGATCCCATAGAGGCCAAAAAGATCGCCGATGCCATCGCCTATATTCTCCCATACCGTATTGACGATATTATTGAGGGCACATCTGCCAAGGTGGTGGAGGCGGCGGTCCTTCCCACAAAGCCCGCTTCGCCCAACTACGCGAAAAGTACTGCGGTTGGACTTGTGCTTGGCATGCTGCTGACAATTTCTGTCATCGCTGTTCGGGAAATTTTGGATATTTCCATTGGCTGCGAAGCGGACATTGCCCAAATCGTGGACCTGCCCATCCTGGCGGCGGTTCCGGATATGAATGCGCCCGGTAAGGGCAGCGCCTGCTATGGATATCCTGACAGCAATGATGCTTTACGCCAGAAAACATTTATAGGCGAGGGTGTCAGCTTCTGTGCCGCTGAGGCCTATAAACTGCTGCGGACCAAACTGCGGTTTTCCTTCGCTGACGCGGGCGGCTGCAGAGTGATCGGTATTTCCAGCGCCATGAGCGGCGAGGGAAAGAGCTTGACGGCTATCAATCTGGCCTACGCTCTTTCGGAACTGGGGAAACGGGTTATTTTGGTTGACTGCGATATGCGCCGCCCGGCTTTGGCAGAGAAATTGAACATCAAAAAGACACCCGGTCTTTCCGGTTATCTCAGCGGCCAAAGTGATCTGACGGATTTGACGCAGCGCTGTGACATGGGCGGCTGCGGGAAGTACTTTCATGTGATTCCGGCCGGGGAAAATCCGCCCAATCCCATTGAGCTGCTCAGCTCCCAGAGCCTGGCTGAGGCGATGCAAACACTGCGAAACCAATATGATTATGTGATCCTGGATTTTCCGCCCGTTGGAGAAGTCAGCGACGCGCTGGCTGTGGCGCGGCAGATGGATGGCATGCTGTTAGTCGTGCGACAAAACTTCTGCAACCGTGTCGCGCTACAGGATGCGGTTGGCCAGTTTGGTTTCGTGAATATGAAGCTGTTGGGTGTTGTTTTTAACGGCATTGCGGAAGGCGAAAGCTTATACGGCAGGAACTATTATCAAGGTTACTACACGAAGCGTACAAACCGTCGCGCGTAAATCGACGGCCTGCGACACAAGGTTTTTGCCAATAACGGCAAGTAAGGGAAGCGTGCTATGGGCATGGGTAGGAGAACAAAGAACATCATTTATAGCGGGGTTATTTGGATCCTGGCATTGGTCGTGCTTTGCGGTGGCCTGAGGCTTCCGCAGCATCCCGGTTTTCATTCGCCCCAGGCTTCGGAAAGCGGCGCCACCGGCAAAACCATTATCCGAGATGGCGTAGCCTACTTCCCGCGGCTGGATATTACCGTGGTGATGGTTCTGGGCATTGACCGCCACGGGCCTGTGACCCCCGGTGATCCCGGCGAAGCGGAGCTGATCCTGCTGCTTATATTCGATGAAACCGACAAAACGATAGATGCGCTGCAGTTGGATCGGGATACCATGGCGCGGATGCCCGCCTTGGGCGATGCGGATGGGGAGGGCAGCGCGGCTTTCGGGCAGTTAGCCCTGTCCCACACCTACGGAAGTGGTACGCGGGACAGCTGCATAAATGTGAAAAATACTTTGGAATCGCTGATGCATGGCCTGCGCATTGATTATTTTATTTCCATGCATATGGATGCAATTTCTATGCTGAATGACGCGGTTGGCGGCGTTACGGTGACGGTGACAGAGGACTTTTCGGATGTGGACCCCACCATTTTGAAGGGTGAATATACATTGCGCGGCCAACAGGCCATCGCGTATGTGTGTACACGAAAAGATGCCAGCGATCAAAGAGATGGAACACGGATGGCCCGGCAGCAGGCGTATATGGAAAGCTTTTTGGAAGCTTTCAGGGAGAAAAACGCATCCGATGACGCGTTCTTCTTACAGACCTATGAGCAAATTTTGCCCTATATTGTAACGGATATGTCTGCCAGCGGTATTTGGGAGCGGTATTCCGGCTATACGCTGGGTAGCATACTGACTCTGGCCGGCGACAGCGTTACGGATGGGGCGAATTGGGTGTTCTGCCCGGACGAAGATGCATTGGATGCCTTGGTGGTGGAACTATTTTACGCGGAAAAACAATAAGGAGGGATTCCTATGGAATTAGAACTGCTGAAACAGAAAATTGATGAACAGCGCTACATTTATGACGATACGCTGGCAACGGTGCTGTTTGTGGCGTTGCGGCTTGGTCGCCCGTTGCTGATCGAGGGCGCTGCCGGCGTGGGCAAAACAGAGATCGCCAAGGTTATGGCTGCCGCGTTGGACCGGGATCTGGTGCGTTTGCAGTGCTATGAAGGGCTGGATGAAAGCAAGGCCCTGTATGAGTGGAACTATCAGAAGCAGCTGCTGTCCATCCAGGTCAACATGGGCCAAAAGGACAGCGAGGAGCTGACCAAATCCCTGTTCAGCGATGCTTATCTGCTGGAACGGCCCTTGCTTCAATCCATTCGCTCTGAGAAGCCTGTGGTGCTGCTCATTGATGAGATCGACAAGGCGGATGAGGAATTTGAGGCCTTTTTGCTGGAGCTGCTAAGCGAGATGCAGGTGACCATTCCTGAGGTTGGCACCGTTAAGGCCAAGTCTGTTCCCTTTGTTGTGCTGACCTCCAACCGGGCGCGGCCCCTTTCGGAAGCATTGCGCCGCCGCTGCGCCTATTTGTATATCCAGTACCCGGATCTAACAAAGGAGCTGTCCATTCTGCGGGCGAAGCTGCCCCATGTGGATGACCGCCTCTGTGTGCAGGTGGCCCAGGCGGTGCAGAAACTGCGGTCCAACGAGGCGGTTTTGAAGAAGCCCTCCATTGCGGAGACCCTGGATTGGGCGGCCGCGTTGGATGCCCTTGGCATCCGGGAGCTTACGCCTGATGCATTGCGTCAAACCGCGGGATTTATCCTGAAAAACAGCGAGGATATGGCGGTTTTTGATGAGATGGAGGAATCCCACCAGTGTCATTGCGGTGGCAGCTGCGGAGGACACCATCATGGTTGATCCAGGGGTATATCTGGAAAAAATCGCTGCCTTTTCCAGAATGTTGCGGCTGGAAGGCTTAAGCGTCAGCCCAAAGGAAACGGCGGATGCCGGGCAGATATTGATCCTCCTTGGCTTTGAGGACCGGCAGCGGGTAAAAACCGCGTTGCGAACGGTATACGCAAAATCCCGGGAAGAGCAACTGCTGTTTGATAAGGTTTTTGACGGCTTTTTTTTATCAGAGGAGGCGATGCGCGCCCAGGCCCATGAGCAGGCGGCCAAGGATGTGGAAATCGAGAAGAACATCCAGGATCTCCAGCAGAGCGGCCATGGAGAAGGTCTGACCCAGGATCAGCAGTATATTTATGCTTCCATGCCCCAGGCGGAGCGTGAAAAATTGCAGAAATTCATGGATAAATACCAGGAAAACGCAGCCCGCAACCCGGATCTGTACAGCAATTTTATTCACTCTGTTTTTGCCAAAACCCTTTTGGAACAGCAGATCCGCATGGAAGACGCCGCTGTTGGCGCTGCGGGTACGGATCCGGAGCTTGGCATGATGCTGCGGGATATTTCCAGCTTTAAGGATTCGGAAATTCCCAAAGCCATTGACCTGATCCAAAGTATCACACGGCAAATCAACGGAGAATTGACCGCCAAGCGAAAGAGCGGCAGTCACAGCGGCAAACTGGATTTCCGCCGCACCATCCGCAAGGGCCTGGAAACCGGCGGAAGCTTCTACCGGCTGCGGTACAAAAAGAAGCGTAGCCGCAAGAAAAGCTTGGTGGTGCTTTGCGATGTATCCGGTTCCATGATGCAGTTTTCGGAGTTTGCGTTGCGGTTTATTCAAAATCTCAATCAAGTGTCGGAAAATTCCAGGGTCTTCCTGTTTTCGGAGGGCGTATTTGAGGCGGATGCCTTCAGCCTGCAAAATATGGACCTGTTCCGGGACTATGTTCGCCGCAGCGGATTGTACGGCAAAGGCACGGATCTGGGCGGAGCGCTGGAAAAAATGAATTCTATGGTGCCGTCGGCGCTGAACGCGTCTTCCACGCTTTTGATCCTGTCGGATTCTAAAACCGTGGACCAGAGCCGGGCGCTTTCGGCGCTATTGGAGGCCAAACAGAAATCCGGCAAAATTCTTTGGCTGAACCCCATACCAAAATCCCAATGGCAGTATAGCCGCACGATGCTGGCCTTTGCCGAGGCCTGTCCCATGGTGGCTTGCAATACGCTCAGCGCACTGGCAACGGCTTGCAGACGACTGACAAGATAAGGTGAGGTGGTTTTGTGCGTGATTTAAAAAGCTTAGATTGGAAAAAGGTTTGGATCACATTGATCAGCGTCATTTGCATGGGCATTACATTGGCGTTTTTGAAATATGTGGATTTTGGCACAGATCCCTATTCCTACATGAATTTTGCCATCTCGGAAGCTATGGGATGGAGCCTGGGCAATTGGCAGCTGGTATTTAATATTCTGCTGTTTATTCCTGTGCTCTTATGGGGACGGGAACAGATCGGCCCGGGCACGGTGTTCAATATGGTGCTTATTGGCTATACCGTAGATTTGACTATGTGGCTTTTGCGTCTTGCCGGATTTCCGGCTTTGATGGAAAACCCGGCAATGCGGTGGGGGATCATGCCCTTTGCGCTGGCGGCATTTATCTTTTCGGCGGCTACCTATATGGCATCCGGAATGGGCGCGTCTCCCTTTGACGCGATATCCATTATGATCTCTCATAAACTTCCCAAGCTTCCGTTCACATTTGTGCGCTTTCTTTATGATCTGGCGACAACCGTGATTGGCTTGCTGTTCGGCGGAAAGCTGGGCGTCGTTACTGTGCTGATGGTTTTGTTCCTGGGAATGGCGGTAGATTTCGTAGCCAATAAAGTATTCAAACGGAAAATTTAGTTCAACAATTGTTCACTTGACAAACGCTTAAAATTGGCAGTATAATTCTGTCGAAATTTTTATTTGTGAGGGGTTTTTATGGCAGACACCTTTATTTTAAACCTTCTGCACAGGCCGGAATTGAATCCGGAATATGCGGAAAAAACCGCCGGTGGCGGTGAAAAACTCCGGGATGAGTCCCTGGAGATTTTTAAGCTGCAGCAGGATATTGCCCATAAGCATGGCTTGCGCACCACAATTCAGATGACCTATGCCGCGCTGTTCAGTGAAGAGTGCGTGGAGCTGGTGAAGCAGTATCACGCCGAGTATGGCGATGAGATCAGCCTGTCCTTGCTGGGCCTGCCTTGCAAAGAATTCAAAGAAAAATACAAAACCCAGGACTTCTGCATTTGGATGTTCTCTATGGAGGACAAGAAAGCTATCGTGGACGATGTATTTGGCAAGTTCTACGAAATCTTCGGCTTTTGGCCCACAGCCACCGGCTCTTATTACATGGACGCGGACCTGATCAACTACATAAAAGAAAAATATCCCATGGTCCAGTGCGCCGTTGCCACCTGCTGGGAGGAAGGCCCCAAGGCTTACCACACCTGCAATAACTCCTGGTATACCCTGATGGATGGCGGCCCCTGGAATCCCTGGATCCCCTCCAAGTGCAATACCCATGTGCCTGCCTGCTGCGAGGAAGACGACAGCGGCATCGTGGCCATTCCCCATTTGAGCCGTGATCTGATCGCTTGCTTCGATGGCAATGGCTCCAATTTCGGCACCCATCCCCAGAATGTGCTGCGTGGCATGATCTATGATACGAAGACCTGGGAGTATCCCTACCTCTTTAACATCATTGATCAGTATCGCCATCAGGCAAAGTTCAATAATGGCTACAGCTATAATATGATGTTCGTCGGCCCCGGCTGGATGAACCGCAAGGGCCGCTGGGAATCTCCCTATGAGCTGCTGGTGAAAAGCTATGAAGACGGCATGGCCTACTATGGAAAGCTGAAGAAAGAGGGCAAGCTGCTGGATCTGACCATGACGGAATTCGCTCAGTGGTACCGGGAACATAAGACCTATACCGAGCCTGAGGTTTCTCTTTGGAGAGATATTCTCTATGGCTCTGAAAAGCAGCATTTCTGGTATGTGGACCCGGATATGCGCTGCTGCCTGGATATGAACCAGGGCGGCGCCATGATTGACCTGCGGCCCTACGCGGCGAAGCTGTACTGGCCCACCGGCATTGGCACGCCCCATGTGCAGGACACATCCTATCCCTTCCTGATCCAGGCCAATTATCGGGCAGGCTACTTTACCCATTATGCCGGCGAGGGCACGGTGAAAAGCTGCAAGGTCAGCTATAATGGCCGCAGCGCCGATATGTGCCTGTGCCGCACCAAGGCCCATTTCTCCCAGGAGGGAAATGTCCGTATCGTTACCACCGACCCGGTGGAGATGGAACTGGGCGAGCTGAAGGTGAAGCTGCAAAACATCTTCCGCTTCCGTCAGGGCAGCGGTAAGGTGGAAACGGAGCGCCGTGTGCTGGAAACCTCCATCCCCGGCGCCAAGGTAGAAATTGACGAGTACATCACAGCCTGCTACGGCACCACCGAATATCCTGAGGATATGACCCCTGTGGTGCTCCGGGCGGGCCAGGAGGAGATCCGCTATGCCTATAAGTGCCGCAGCGCGGAAACCGTGGGCGTAGCCTCTGCCGTGATTCCTCCCATTGAAACAAAGGTGTCCCTGACCGCGGGAGAGCAGGAACGCTGCTATATCCGGGAAGGTTACGCCTTCAGCCCCATGTTTACCCTGGGCGTCAAGAAAACCGTTGGAGAAAAGGAGGGCTTGGTCACATGGCTCAGTCTGGAAAAGGCAAATTAAATTATCGCTGCCCCTCTTGCTTTATGCGGGATATCGATATTGATATGTTCTTCGATTACGATAAGGGCGAGTACTACTGCCTGCGCTGCTGCTTTACCGCTACCGAAGCGCAGGTGCTGGAAAAAAATGAAATGGCCCGTTACCGCTATAAAACCATGATGAAGCGGTACACCTTTGAGGATGAAGTATGATTTTCGGCGCGGATTTTTCTTCCCTGGAGGAAACCGAACTCCAGGGCGGTAAGTTTTATGAAAACGGCAGGGAAGTGGAACTGGTTTCCTGCCTGGCGTCCAAGGGCGTCACTTCCGCCCGGCTGCGGCTGTGGGTGGATCCCTATGGCGAAAACGGTGAGCCCTACATGGGCGGAACCTGTGACCTGGAGCGGGTCGTTCGCCTGGCCAGAAGAGCCAAGGAAAATGGAATGGAAATTTTGCTGGATTTCCATTACTCTGATTTTTGGTGTGATCCCAGTCGGCAGATGATCCCCAAGGCGTGGCAGGGCATGGACCTGGATGCCATGTGCAAGGCGCTTTATGACCACACCGCCCATGCGCTGGAGCGTTTGAAGGCGGAGGGTCTGGAGCCCAATGCGGTTCAGGTCGGCAATGAGATCACCAACGGTATGCTCTGGCCCATGGCAAAGCTGGGAGGCGATGCTCCCCGGCAGGGCTTTGACGCTTTGGCGGCTCTGCTGCGCAGCGGTGTACAGGCTGTCCGGGAGCATAGCGCCGCGAAAGTGGTGCTGCACCTGGAACAAAGCGGTAAAAAGGAGCTGTGGCAGGAATGGTTTGACGCCATGATTGCCCGGGGCGTGGAATTTGATATCATCGGCGCTTCCTACTACCCCTACTGGCATGGCACCATGGAGGAGCTGAAAGCCAACATGGAAAACTGCATTTCCCGCTATGGGAAGGATATTTGGATCGTGGAAACTTCCTATCCCTTTACCACGGAACACTACCGTCCCAATGGGGAAACCGCTTCCCTTTGCATCGCAGACGGCGCGCGCCGCTGGAACGGGGAGCCTGTGACCCATCCTCTGACTCCGGATGGACAGGTGGCCTTTATCCGGGACCTGGCAGCCTTGGTGGAAGCGTTGCCGGAGGGCAGGGGAAAGGGCATTTGGTGGTGGGAACCGGGCTGGGTCCCCGCTGAGGGCTCATCCTGGGCTTCCAAAGCTTCTTTGGCATACTGCCATGAGGAAGAGAAGACCACCGGCAACGAATGGGCCAATCAGTGCATGTTTGATTATCACGGCAATGCGCTGCCTGTGCTGAATGTTTTTGGCAAGTGATCCTTGCCACCGGAAAGGAATGACTATCCAAGCATGAAAAAGCTTTTTACTGGATTGGTGAATCATCAAAAACTGGTGCTTATTGTTTTTGTGATTCTGTTTTTGGCTTGCCTGGTCTGCAGCCGCCTGGTGTCCGTGAATTATGAAATGGCAGACTATTTGCCCCCCGGAACCGCCTCCACAGTTTCTCTGGAATTGCTGGAGCAGGAGTTTGGCGGCGGTGTTCCTAACGCGCGTGTGATGCTGCGGAATGTGACCATCCCCCAGGCTTTGGAGTATAAGCAGCTTTTGAAGTCTGTGGACGGCGTGGAGGCCGTTTCCTGGCTGGATGATTCTGTGGACATCACCACCCCCATGGCCGCGCTGGACGCGGCTGTGGTGGAAACCTTCTACAAGGATGGGAACGCAGTATTTACCGTCACCATTGATGGGGAGAAGCAACTGACCGCTGTGGAAGCGATCCGCGAATTGATCGGTGCGGAAAACGCGGTTACCGGCAGTGCCGTTTCTACCGCCGATGCTACCAGCACCACTGTTTCCGAGGTCATGAAGGTGACTGTGATCGCGGTGTTGTTTGTGCTGGTGGTGCTGATCCTGACCACCCATTCCTGGGTAGAGCCCATTGTGGTGCTGATCGGCCTGGGCGTTTCCATTATGGTGAATAATGGCGCCAATATTCTGCTTGGTGAAATCTCCTTTGTTACCAACGCGGCAGGAAGCGTACTGCTTTTGGCGGTTTCGCTGGACTATTCCGTGTTCCTGCTGCATCGTTTTGCGGAATGCCGGCAGACCAATCCGGATCCAAAGACCGCTATGGTGGAGGCTTTGTGTAAATCCGCTGTTTCCATTTTGTCCAGCGGCCTGACCACAGTCATTGGCTTCCTGGCGTTGGTTATAATGCAGTTCCGCCTGGGCGTGGACCTGGGCCTGGCCCTTTCCAAGGGCGTGGTGATCAGTCTGCTGACGGTGTTTACATTGACCCCTGTGCTGATCCTTTCTGCCTGCAAGTGGATCGACAAGACCCAGCACCGCAGCCTACTGCCTTCCTTCCGGGGATTGGGTAAGTTTGTGCGCAAGATCGCCATCCCTATGGTTTGCATTTTTGCTGTGGTTTTGGCGCCTGCGTACCTGGCTTCCAATGCCAATGGCTATCTGTACGGATCCGCGGAGATGTTCAATGAGGAAACCCGCTATGGAGCCGACACGGCTGCCATTGAAGCAACTTTCGGCAAGAGCGATACCTATGTTTTGATGGTACCTAAGGGCGATACCGCTGTGCAGACCGAGCTTTCCGATGAGCTGCATACCTTGCCCAATATTACCAGCATCATCTCTTATGTGGATATGGCCGGCGCGGAGATCCCCAATGCTTATCTGGATGCCGATACCCTGGCCATGCTGGAGGGCGAAAATTATTGCCGCATGGTGCTGTCTGTCAATGTGCCTGAGGAAAGCGAGGAAACCTTCGCTTTGGTGGAAAATATCCGCGCCATCGCGGAGAAGCATTACCCCGGCGACAATTATTTGGCCGGTAAGGGCGTCAGCACATATGACTTGATGGAATCCATCACCGCCGACATGACCATGGTAAATTTGGTGGCTATCGGCGCGGTATTCGCGGTGCTGCTGCTGACCATGCGCTCTTTGGTCGCGCCCATTATGCTGGTGCTGAGCATCGAGGCGGCGATTTGGCTGAATTTGGCGGTGCCTTATTTCGGCGATCAGCCCGTATATTACCTTGCCTATCTGATCATCAGCTCTGTGCAGTTGGGCGCTACGGTGGACTATGCCATCCTAATGACAGAACGGTATAAAGAAAATCGACAGCTACTGGAGAAAAAAGACTCTGTTGTCCAAACGGTTTCGGATACCTTTGTATCCATTATGACATCCGGCAGCGCAATGACCGTTGTGGGCCTGCTGCTGGGCGTTATGTCCTCCAATCAGTTGCTGGCGCAGCTGGGTGTTCTGATCGGCAGAGGCGCGATCTTCTCTCTGGTGATCGTTCTGTTTGTTTTGCCCGGCCTGTTGTATCTGTTTGATGGCGCGGTTATGCACCGTAAGAAATCCAAAAGAAAGGCGGTCTGATTATGAAACATACCAAAAAGATCATAACGGCGATGCTTGCCGTGCTGATGGTCGTAATGATGATCCCGACCTTTGCTGCCGCTGAGGAAGGGACGGAAAAAGAAGAAGTGGTGTACATTAGCCTCAATGGCGATGGTTCCGTCAGGGAAATCAATGTGGTAAACATTTTTGATCTGGACGCCGACGGTAAGATCATTGACTACGGTAAGTATGAGAGCCTTCGCAATATGACCACCACGGACGAGATCGGCTATGCCAATGAAAAGATCACTATTGACGCGAAGGCAGGCCGGCTCTACTATGAGGGTAAGCTGAGCAGCAATGTTATGCCCTGGAATATTTCCATTCGCTACTATATGGATGGAACGGAGTATACTGCCCAGGAAATCGCCGGAAAGAGCGGTGACTTGAAGATCACCATGCGGATCACGGAAAATGAAGCCTGTGTCGGCGATTTCTTTGAAGGCTTTGCTCTGCAGGCCTCTGTTTCTCTGGATACCAAGAAGTGCAGCGACATCCGCGCCGGCGGCGCCACCGTTGCCAATGTGGGCAGCAAGAAGCAGTTGACCTACACAATCCTGCCCGGCAAGGGCGCGGACATCGAAATCACCGCTTCTGTCAAGGATTTTGAGATGGACGGTATCGCAATCAACGGCATCCGATTGAAGCTGAATATTGAAATTGATGATACCACCATTCAAAATAAGATCGATGAAATTCTGAGCGCTGTGGGCACGCTGGATGATGCTGCCGATAAGATCAATAACGGCGCTTCCAATCTGTATGACGGCACCACGGAGCTGAAGGATAAGGTTGGTCAGTTGCCTGACGGCGTAGGCGCCCTTGCCGCTGGCAGCGCCAATTTGGCCGGTGGCCTGTCGGCTATCGTATCCCAGAATGAAGCGCTGCTGGGTGGCGCGTGGGCAGCCTTTGAAGGCCTTTGCGCCGCTTCGGAAACCATTCTCAATGCCCAACTGGTACAGAATGGTTTCGAGCCTGTGGACCTGACTCCTGAAAACTATGCTTCTGTACTGGAAGATGTGCTGGCGCTGATGGATGCGGACCAGGTTTACGATTTGGCCTACGCGCAGGCCTTGGCAGAGGTCACAGCCCAGGTAGAGACCAATCAGGACGCGCTGTACATGGGCTATGTGGAGTCCATCGCGGATTCTATTTATTTGGCTTATATGCATTCCCAGGCGGATATGCTCTATGCCCAGGTGGCCGCCCAGCTGGTTATGGAACAGCTGATCGCCCAGGGCTTCACCGCTGAACAGGCTGCCGCCTATTTGCAGACGGCGGAAGGACAGGCGCTGATCGCCCAGACGGTGGCCCAAATGACCGAAGAACAGAAGGAGCAGATCATTTTGGCTGCGCTGGCAACGCTGACCGACGACCAAAAGGCGCAGATCCTGGCCGGCGCTGTAGCAACGCTGACGGAAGATCAGAAGGCCCAGATCCGGGAAGGCTACATTGACCAGATGATGAAGTCTGAGGAAGTGACTAGCCAGATTACCGCCGCTGTGGCCGCCGCCAGCGCCGCCGCAGCCAATGTGGCCATGCTGAAGGGTCAGCTAGATAATTATGTTGTTTTCTATGAAGGCCTAAAGAGCTACACCGAAGCCGTCAGCGCCGCCGCTACAGGCGCGCAGGAGCTGAAGGTCAATATGGATGCGCTGAACGCCGCTGTGGGCACGCTGAATACCTCCGTCGGTCAGCTGCATGACGGCGTGAAGGAACTGTTTGACGGTACCACGGAGCTGAAAAACGGCACCGGAGAATTTGTGGATCAGACCGCAGATTCCGACGAGATGATCAGCAATATGATCGATTCCATGATCTCCTCTGTCGCCGGAGCGAATTTTGAGCTGACTTCCTTTGTGTCCGATCAGAATACCAATGTGGAGTCTGTGCAGTTTGTGATCAAGACCGAGGCCATTTCGGCGGATGCCCCCCTGGTGGAGGTGCCTGTGGTGGAAGAAAAGCTGAACTTCTGGCAGAAGCTTTTGCGGCTGTTTGGTTTGTATTGATGCATAATAAAAGGCAGCGTCCCGGATCATCCGGGCGCTGCCTTTTCCTATATGGGATTTAGATAACAGGGGAGTGCCGCTCAGGGCTTGCGGATAATGAGGTTTAGCACCAATGCGCCGGAAGCCAGGCAAATCAGCACGATGAAAGGCGCTGTATAGCCGCCGGTGGATACCAGCAAGCTGCCGCAGGCTGTGGCGGCCAGAGAAGAACAGATGATATTGAAGTTGATCATGGCAAGATTGGTGGCGAAATGCTTGGCGCCGTAGAATTCGGAAACGAAGGCGGCTGCCACGGTGGGGCAGGTGCCGTAGGACAGACCTACAAGACACAGACCGACGATACACAGGGGAAGGGAGTGCAGCACTACAGCCAGCAGGGTGACGCCGGCGGCGATGATGGTCAGGAAGTTGGCGGCCAGCATGGTGAACCGACGGCCCATGGCATCAAAGATGGCGCCGGTGAAGATACGGCCCAAACCGTTGCACACGCTCAAAACACCTACCAGCGTGGTAGCCAAGCCTATGGATGCGTCAACGGACAGAGCCAGGTCCCGGGCGAAGCTGATGACGCTGTTGCCCACGGCTGCCAGCATGGCGATGTACAGAAATGCCATCCAGAAGCTGGGCCGGCGAACGATCTCGCCGGCAGAATAATCCTTTCTTTCAAAGGCTTCTGCGCGGTTGACCTTTTTTGCCTTCGGAGCAGGCAGGACGGTGTTTTCGTCCGGATTTTTCAGGATCAGCGCCGCCAGCGCAAGCACAGTGCCCAAAACACAGCCCAGGGCGATATACGCGGTTTTCCAGCCGAACTGATCCATGACAGCGCTGATGAGATTGCCAATCAGCAAGCTGCTGGCGCCAAAACCCATCATCAAACAGCCGGAACAGAATCCCTTCTTGTCGGGGAACCAGGCGGAAACCGTGGAGATCACAACAATGTAAGCAATGCCGATGCCCAAACCTGCCAGCACGCCGTAGCTCAAATACAGCAGCAACAGATTATCGCAATTTTGCAGCGTTGCCAGCGCAAATCCGGCGCAGGAAAGCGCGGCGGAAAATAGCGTGGTCAGAAGAACGCCGAAACGCTTATTCAGCTTAGCGCCCACAAAACCGCCCGTACAGAAGCAGGTCATGGTAATGGTGAAATTGAGTGCCAGCTGAGAAGCATCCCAAGTGTTTGTGAAAGGGGATTTCAAAATGGACCAGGCGTAGATCACACCGGCAAACAGCATGGAAACAACACCTAGAACCAAATACAGCCAACGGCGAGCAATTGTTTTATCTCTCATAAAAATCTCCTATACATAGTGGTGTCTGTATCATACACGATTTTGCCGTAATTGTCTAGTTGTAGAAAAAGAAAAATCATTTTTCGCTATTGTATATCTTTAACATTGCAAGAAAATATTGACAAGTCAACATTTTTCTGAATTTTTACTTGATTTTTATGTATTTATCGTTTACAATATAACAAAATGTTACATCATGCGGTACTATGGATAAATGGCTACAAGTTTTTATGTAACATTGGAAAAACATAGCATAGACCACAATCAACACAGGAGGGTTATATATGGAAGAGACAAAGAACCGCCGTATTTCTGAGGAAAAGGTATGGATGAAATACTATTCCGAGGATGTTACGCAAGCTCCTATTCCCAAGTGTACCTGTTACAGTTATCTGAAGTCTGAGAATGCGTCCCATCTGGATAGCAACGCGCTGAATTTCTACGGCGCGAAAACTACTTTCCGTCAGTTGTTTAAGAAAATTGATGAATGCGCCAACGCATTCTCCTCCATGGGTGTCAAGCAGGGTGATCTGGTATCTTTCCTGACTATCGCCACGCCCCAGAGCATCGCCGCGCTGTACGCTTTGAACAAGCTGGGCGCGACCGCCAATATGATCGATCCCCGTATGGACGTGGAAACCATTCGCCGGGCGATTATTGAGTCCGGCTCCAAGATCCTGATCGCGCTGGACATTGCCTTCCCCAAGGTCCGTCCTATCATGAAGGATATTAAGCAGAAGTGGATCGTTACGGTGTCTGTGGCGGAGTGTCTGCCTGTGCATCTGAAGATCGCCATGAAGATCAAGGCGAAAACCGATGTGCCCTACAGTTCTTCGGTTTTGAGATTCAATGATTTCCTGCTCTGCGGCAGGGATGTGCGCGCTGTGGAAGCGCCTTATGTTGGCGACGCGGTTATGGCCATTGCCTACACAGGCGGCACCACCGGCTTCCCCAAGGGCGCCATGCTCACCAATGACAGCATGAACGCTGTGGCCTTTAACTTTAAGTACGCGGGATTGGACCGTCAGCCCGGCGACCGTTTCCTGGGTATTATCCCCGTGTTTACCTCCTACGGCATGGTTTGCGGTATGCATATGCCGCTGTGCCTGGGTTGTGAACTGATCCCGATCCCCAAGTTTGTGCCTGCTGAGTTTGGCAAGCTGGTCAAGCAGTTCCGGCCCAACCATGTTATCAGTACCCCTGCCTTCATTGAAATGCTGATGGAGAGCAAAGAAGTTCGGAATATGGACCTGTCCTTCCTGACAACGCTGGCATCCGGCGGCGATACCATGAACGAGGGCTTGGACCGGAAACTCCATGCTTTTGTTAGAAAGCACAACATGAAATACCCCCTGGCGCAGGGCTACGGCATGAGCGAAGTGTCTGCCGCCGCGTCCTTCTGCGTGAATAATATTTACAAGCGGGGCAGCGTGGGCATTCCCTCTGTGGCCACCACCATCTCCATTTTTGATCCCGATACCGGAGAAGAGCTGGGCTACAATCAGACCGGTGAGGTATGTATTTCCGGCCCCACCCTTATGAAGGGCTACTACAACCGTCCCGAGGAAACCGCCAATGTCCTGCGTATGCACGACGATGGTCAGGTTTGGGTCCATTCCGGCGATATCGGTCATATGGATGAGGATGGCTTCCTGTTTATCAAGGGTCGCGTCAAGCGTATGATCACCCGGTTCGACGGCCATAAGGTCTTCCCTGTGAATATGGAGGGCTTCGTCAATGGCCGTGAGGAAGTACATAACTGCTGCGTAATCGGCGTTAACGACCGCGAGCATTCCCAGGGCCAGTATCCCATGGTCGTGGTGGAGCTGGAGCGTGGCGTGGATCGCTGGGCCGGCTGTTCCTCCATTTACACTGCTTGCCAGGAACTGGAAGAGCGCGGCCGTCCCGTGGCTGTCGTGGCGGTGGAGTCCATTCCGCTGACCGGTTCCGGCAAAAATGATTACCGCACTCTGGAAAAGAAGTACGCCGACTTCGACTACACCCAGTGGAAGCTGTGATAATCCAATAGACTTGCATAAAAGACACTGGGCTTGCTCGGTGTCTTTTTGCTTGCAATTTGGGCGCCAGTGCGCTATAATGTAATCGAACAAACTTTCGGAGGTGTACTTGGAATGCAAACAAAAACATACATTGCCATTGATTTGAAGTCCTTTTACGCCTCGCAGGAGTGTATTGAGCGAGAGCTGGACCCCATGACTACCAATTTGGTAGTGGCAGATCTTTCCCGTACGGAAAAAACCATTTGTCTTGCGGTTACGCCGGCCCTGAAATCATTTGGCATTCCTGGAAGAGCGCGACTTTTTGAGGTGGTGGAGCGGGTAGCGCAGGTCAATGCCATGCGCCGCGCCAAGGCACCCGGTCGTCAGTTTAGCGGTAAATCCTGCAATGTGGAAGAACTGAATAATGACCCATCTTTGGAGCTGAGCTATATTGTCGCGCCTCCGAGAATGTCCCACTATATGGAATGCAGCGGGAGAATATTTCAAATATATCTACAATTTGTGGCGCCTGAGGATATCCATGTTTATTCCATTGATGAGGTTTTTATCGACGCTACACCTTATTTGAGGACCTATGGCCTGGAGCCGGAGTGTTTTGCGCGAAAGCTGATTCACGCGGTTTACGAAGCCACTGGGATTACCGCCACGGCTGGTATTGGAACTAATTTGTATCTGTGTAAAGTGGCCATGGATATTTTGGCCAAACGGATGCAGCCGGATGCTTACGGCGCCCGGGTAGCCACATTGGATGAGATGTCCTATCGGCGTATGTTCTGGGATCACCGCCCCATCACGGACTTTTGGCGAGTAGGCCGGGGATCTGCCGCCAGATTGGAAAAAATCGGTCTGTATACCATGGGCGACGTCGCCCGCTGTTCCCTGAACAACGAGGATGCGCTCTATAAACTTTTTGGCGTGAACGCGGAACTGCTGATCGACCATGCCTGGGGCTGGGAGAGTTGTACCATCGCCGACATCAAAGCTTATAAACCCCAATCTACCAGCCTTAGCACCGGTCAGGTACTGCAGGAGCCCTATACCTGCGAGAAAGCAAAGCTGATCGTCCGGGAAATGGCGGATAATCTTGCGATGGATCTGGTGGAAAAGGGCTTGGTGACGGATCAGCTGACCCTTACCATTGGGTATGACCGGGAGAGCCTGCTGAATCCAAATATTGCGGCCCAGTATTCCGGCGAAACAGCTATGGACCACTACGGCCGCAAAGTTCCCAAACATGCCCATGGCACAGCCAATTTACTGCAGCTCAACTCTTCCGCCGCTATGATTACGGAGGCGGTGATGGAATTATTCGACCGGATCGTCCATCCCGCGCTTCTGGTGCGCCGCATCAATCTGACGGCTGCGCACATTACCGGCAGGGAAAATATTCCTGCTTTCCGTCAAATGGACCTGTTTTCCGAACCGATGGATGAAGCTGCCCTGGAGCGGGAACACCGCCGCCAGCAGACGCTGGTGCGCATTCGGCAAAAATATGGCAAAAATGCCATTTTGAAGGGCATGAATTTTGAAGAGGGCGCTACTACGCGGGATCGGAACGCGCAGATTGGAGGGCATAAGGCATGAACCGTTATGAGGATATTATTCATTTGCCCCATTATGTGTCCCCAAAGCGGGAGCGAATGACCAATGGGGACCGGGCGGCGCAGTTTTCTTCCTTTGACGCGCTGACCGGCTATGACGAAGTCATTGCGGAGGCAGGTCGACTGACGGAGAGCCGCAATGATTTGACCGACAGCGCCTTGGAGGAGCTTGACCACGCGCTGCAGGCCATCTGCGCCCGGATTTTGGAGCAGCCCAGGGTCAGCATTACCTATTTCCGCCCGGACGCCCGCAAAGCCGGCGGCAGCCGCTGCGCGGTTTTTGGCCGTGTAAAAAATGTGGATCTCCATGGACAGATATTGCATTTACAGGATGGCAGGGAAGTGGAGTTTGGGCAGATCCTGGCGCTGCAAATTCTGGAGCAGAATAAGGACGGCGATTAATTCATAAATTTTCTATTGAAATTTCCTGGAAATTGTGCTATAATCCATACCCTATGCAAAAATGTTTTTCCCGGAGGTACATTATGAAGCTGTTTATTGATGGAATGGAAACACAGGCGCAGCCCTGCGCTACGCTGCTGGAATTGCTTAGAGATTTGGATTTGGATACGCCCGACCTTTCCACCCGCCCCCTTGCCGCAAAGATCGCGGGTGAGGTTTTTACGCTGAATTATGTCCCCTTGCGGGATAAGGATTGTGGAGATGAGCGGTCCTCCATGCGCAGGGCTATGGAAGCCTCCGGCGGCCAGGTGCATCTGTTGCGTTATAGCGATGCCGCCGGCAGAGAGGTGTATATTCGCACCGCCCAGTACATAATTTTCCTGGCGCTGCACCGCCTGTGGCCCCATGCCAAAGCCAAAATGAACTGCACCGTTGGCCCCGGCGTATTTTTCGCGGTGGAGGATGCCCCGGATTTTTCTGTGCGGGCGCTGAAGGCGGAGATCAGGGATATTGTGGATATGGATATTCCCTTGATCCGCCAGCGCCTTACCACCCAGGAGGCCATTGACCGTTATATCGCTGCCGGTCAGGAAGATAAGGCGCGGCTTCTTTCCTGGCGGCAGGAGGATTACTTTGACGAGTACATTTTTGAAGACTTTGGCGACTATTATTATGGCGAGTTGGCGCCTTCTACCGGGTACTTGAAGGTTTGGGATATTCAGCAAAAGGCCGGCGGCTTTATGTTCATTTTCCCGGATCCCAAGGAGCCGGATCTGGTGGCGGATTATTGCGAAAGTCCCCATTTGTTTGAAATGTTTGCCGAAGGCGAACGGTGGGGCCAATTGATGGATTGCCGTACCGTGGCGGATTTGAATGAACTGACAGAATCCGGCGGCATACGGGAATTGATCCGGGTAAACGAAGCGCTCCATGAAAAGCGCTATTCTCAGGTTGCGGACATGGTATGCGCCCGGGGCGCCAAGGCGGTCATGCTGGCAGGCCCCAGCTCTTCCGGTAAAACTACCTCCGCCAACCGTCTGGCGACCCAATTGCGGGTCCATGGCAAAAAGCCCATTCTCTTAAGCCTGGATGATTATTATTTAAATCGGGATCAGATCGCACCCGGCCCGGACGGAAAACTGGATCTGGAGCATATCAATACCATCGACACGGAAATGTTCAGCCGGCATCTTGCCCAGCTTCTGGAGGGCAAGACTGTGGAGATCCCAGTTTTCAATTTTAAAACCGGCAAGCGGGAGTGGCGTGGTCACAAGCTGACCCTTCATCGGGATACGGTGATCATTATTGAAGGCCTGCACGCGCTGAATCCGCTGCTGTTGCCTGCGGGGCTGGACAGCTATTTGATATTCCGCATGTATGTCAGCCCCTTGTTACCGCTGAATCTGGACGATCACAACCGTATCCCCACCAGCTATCTGCGCCTTCTGCGGCGCATCGTCAGGGACTACGAAAACCGCGGCACCAGCGTGCAGGGCACCATTGCCATGTGGGATAGCGTCCGGCGCGGCGAGGAGCGTTGGATCTTCCCGTTCCAGGAAAATGCGGATGTGATCTTCAACAGCTCCACGCTGTACGAATTGGCGGTGCTGAAAAAGCATATTTTCCCACTTTTGACCGCTGTGGAGCCCTCTGACGAATGCTATGATGATGTTCGCGGCATTGTAAAAGTCCTCAACTATGTTCTGGAGGCGGATGTGGATGATGAAATTCCGCCCACCAGCCTGGTGCGGGAATTTATCGGCGGCAATTCCTTCTATCGGTAAATAATATGCATAAAATTTTCGGAATAAAAGAAAATGTTGACTATTTAGACCGGGAGGGCGTATATCTCATTCCTTGCCGCAACAATCAAGTCGCTGTCGTTCAAACTCCCAAAGGTTACTTTTTCTTGGGTGGCGGCTTAGAGAACGGAGAAAGCCACTTGGATTGTATGAAAAGGGAGTGCATGGAAGAAGTAGGCTGTTCTCCTCGCGTTGAGGGAAGACTATGCTCTGCGGAAGCTTATATCAATCATCCGACAATGGGATACTTTCATCCGATTCAAACATATTATTTTGGCGCATTACTTGATAGAAAGTTTACACCTACGGAAACAGACCATGTTCTACGCTGGATAGAATACGGCCAATTAAAGGGAAAGATGTTTCTTGAAATGCAGAACTGGGCATTGGATCAACTGTATGCGCCTGTGAAATAAATCAACCAACGCCAGTTTGACGAACAGAATAAACGAACCCCGGCAGATTCAAAAAATCTGCCGGGGTTCGTTTCATCAATTGATATTCCGACTTCGTCGGAGTGATTTTTTCGTTAAGGGGCAGGGTAGTTGCAGATCAGGGAAACGATGGTCAGCAAGCCAACAGAACCGAAAGCGCATGTCAGCCACAGCGCGCGGGAGCGGAACATTTCCTTGCTCTTGTATAGGATCCACAGGCAGAAGCCGGCGCCCAAAATGGCGGCAGTGGCGGTGATCGCCTTCAGCACCAGAATGCCCAGACCGGCAAAAAGCAGATACAGCAGGAAAGCAGCCACATCCGCAAGCAAAAGGGTGGTTAAAAACCCTTCAAGCTGTCCATAGTTCTTGTTGTTTGCCATAAAAACCCTCCGAAAGTCATTTTTGTCATTATAGCACAGAAAAATGGGTTTGGCAATCCTTTCGAAAGAATAAGAAAGAACTTGCGTTTACAGTAAAAAGGTGGTATACTAAATTAGATAAATTATGAGTATGGGAGCAACTATGGAACAGCCGCAGTATCGCCTGGAGGGTATCGTTCGTACCCGGACCGAAGAAATGGAAGATTTCAACGGCCCGCTGGATGTTATTTTCCTGCTTTTAAGCAAAAATAAAATAGAGATCCAGGATGTGTCCATTACCGCCATTTTGGAGCAGTATTTGGCCTACCTGGATGAAATGAAGCGGCTGGATATGGAGATCGCCAGTGAATTTATCACCATGGCCTCCCATCTGATGCTGATCAAGACCAAAATGCTGCTGTCCGCTGCTGAGCAAGCGGAAGCGGAAAGTGAGCTGGATCTGCTGCGTCAGAGCTTGATCGAACGCCAGCGGAAAGAGGCCATTGAGCAAATTCGTGTTGCTATCGGCTTCCTGGAGCCCCGCAACGAGATCGGCCGCTGTCTTTTCACGAAGGATCCGGAGCCTCTGCGTAAGGACCAAACTTACCGCTATCAGCATGTGCCGGCGGATCTGCTTCGCGCCCTGGATACCATATCCGAGCGCAGCCAGCGTCAGCTGCCGCCGCCGACGGTGAACTTTATGGGCATCGTGGGCAAGGAGCGCTATCCCGTGACCCGGAAAGCCGGGGAAATCCTGCGGCTGCTGGTGCTTCGGGGCGTAGAGCGGTTGAAGAACCTGTTTAAGGGAAATAAGAGCCGTTCGGAAGTGGTGGCTACCTTTATTTCTGTTTTGGAACTGTGTAAAAGCGGCTCCATTTTCCTGGAAGGTGACGCAGGCAGCGACGATTTGGAAGTGCGCCTTCTGGATCAAACCAAAGCCAATGTAGAGGAGTTGACTTGATGGAACAAAATGAATTGCAGCGAGCCGTCGAGGCGATTCTCTTCGCTGCCGGTGAGCGTGTGGAAGTGAGCCGGCTGGCGGATACGCTGGAAGCCGATCCCGCGGATATCATTGCCGCCACAGATGCTTTGGCGGACAGCTTGGCATTTGAACGCCGCGGAATCCGCATCGTTAAGCTGGAGGATGGTTACCAGATGGTTTCCTCCGGCGAGATGGCGGATTTTGTCACCAAATGTCTGGAAACCCGGAAGCCGCCCAAGCTTTCCGCTTCCCAGCTGGAAGCGCTGACCATCATTGCCTATTACCAGCCTGCCACGAAGGCCATGGTAGAGCAGATCCGCGGTGTGGACAGCAGCTATTCCATTTCCGCGCTGATGAATAAAAAGCTGATCGAGGAGGCCGGGAGGCTGAATGTGCCGGGTCGGCCCATTCAGTACCGCACCACCCCCGATTTTCTGCGGACCTTCGGCCTTTCTTCTTTGGAGGAATTGCCGCCTATTGAGAAGGTCAGCTTTGGCGAGCCGCTGCCGGAACCGCAACCGGTAGCTGAGGAGGCGGAATAAATGGGCTGGTTGATCGCGCTGGTGATCCTTGCGCTGCTGGCGCTTCTGCCGCTGGGCGTGACCGCCCGGTATGACGCGGATGGCGCGGCGGTGACGCTTTTGGCAGGCCCGGTTCCGTTCCGGCTGATCCCCAAAAAGCAAAAAGAGAAAAAGCCGAAGCAGAAGAAAGAAAAGCAAAAGGGCAAGCCCGGCGCTGTTGCTGCGGGGCAGCAGAAGAAAGAGAAAAAGGGTGGCTCCTGGAAAGATTTTATTCCGCTGGTGCAAACGGTACTGGATTTTTTAAATGATTTTCGCAGGAAAATGCGGATCGATCGGCTGGACTTAAAGATGATCATGGCCGGCGATGATCCCTGCGACCTGGCCATAAACTATGGCAGAGCCAATGCTGCTTTGGGCAATCTCTGGCCTATGCTGGAGCGTTGCTTTGTAATCAAGAAACGAAATGTGGAAATTGAATGCGATTTCCAAGCCTCCGAAATCGTGGTGATAGCCTATGCCAAAGCAACGATCACATTGGGCAGGCTTTTGGCGCTGGTGTTGCGCTACGGTATTCGAGCAATCAAACAGTATTTAACCATTCAAAAATCAAGAAAAGGCGGTGCTTCAAAATGAGCAACACTCTCCCCAATATGCTGGAAAATACGATTGCTAAGATTCGCGATATGGTGGATGTCAATTCTGTGATTGGCGATCCCATTACTACGCCCGACGGTGTTACCATCATTCCTGTTTCCAAGGTCAGCGTTGGCTTTGGTGGCGGCGGTAGTGATTTTACCAGCAATAAAGACGCTTTTGGCGGCGGCGCCGGTGGCGGTGTCAAGGTGACTCCCATATGCTTCCTGATCGTCAAGGAAGGCAATGTTCGCATGATGCCTGTGGCTGCGCCTGCCAATACCACGGCCGACCGGTTGGTTGAGCAGGTGCCAGATGTGTTGGATCGAATCGCGGCCTTTATTGATTCCCGCACCGAAAAGAAAGCAGAATAATTCTTCCGCGCCCTGCCAACAATAAGGCCGGGTGAGAAATATGAAAAAAGTCCTTTTGCGGACGGCGGCAGCACTTCTGACCGCCGTTTCGCTGTATATGCCTGCGGTCAGCGGTGTTTCAGCGGAGCATGTCATTCTGCTGGACGGACAGACCGGCAGGGTATGGTATGAAAAATCCGCGGATGCAAAAAGTCTGATCGCCAGCACCACAAAAATCATGACTGCTTTGATCGTCTGCGAGCAATGCAATGTGCTGGATCGCATGGAGATACCCAGGGAAGCCGTAGGCATTGAGGGCTCCTCCATGTATTTGCGGGAAGGGGAAGTGCTGACGCTGCAGGAATTGCTGTATGGGCTGATGCTGTCTTCCGGCAATGACGCCGCAGTTGCTTTGGCCATCTATTGTGGCGGCACGGTGGAGGGCTTCGCTGAGCTGATGAATGACAAGGCCCGCTATCTGGGGTTGAAGGACACCCATTTTGTTAATCCTCATGGCTTGGATGCGCCGGAGCATTATTCCACAGCCCGGGATCTGGCGACGCTGGCGGCCTACGCTATGGAAAATCCCATTTTTGCCCAAACGGTTGGCACCAAACAGGTAACCGTGGGCAACCGCTGCCTGACCAACCATAATAAGCTGCTGTGGCAGGTGGATGGCGCTGATGGCGTGAAAACCGGCTTTACCAAGGCTGCCGGCCGCATTTTGGTGTCCAGCGCTACCCGCCAGGGAAGGCGCCTGATTTGCGTAACCATCAACGATGGCAATGACTGGGCCGATCATAAGGCTCTGCTGGAGGAGGGCTTTTCCCATTATTCCATGCAAACCATTCTGTCCGCCGGTAGCTGTGTAGGCAGCTTGCCTGTGGTGGGCGGGCAGAGCGACATGGTCAATCTGATCGCCGCTGAGGATTTTTCCTACCCGCTTTCCCACGGAGAGCAGGTGGAATTGGCGCTTTCCCAGAAAGGGTTTGTCTTTGCGCCGGTGGCGGAAAACGGCCGGGCGGGATTCGTCCATATTTGCGTGGACGGGCAGGCGATCGGAAAAGTGCCGGTATATTATGAAGCTACGATCGAGCAGAAACTCCCGGAGAAAAAATCCTTCTGGGAGCGGTTTCAGGGAGGAAGACAATGACCGAGCGAATGCAAAAAATACTGTCCGCCCGGGGCGTTGCGTCCCGGCGGACAGCGGAAAAAATGATTGAAGATGGCCGCGTTACGGTCAACGGTACTGTGGCGGCCCTGGGTCAGTCCGCAGACCCGGAATTGGACGAGATCTTGCTGGATGGGAAACCGCTCCCATCCATCCAAAACTATGTGTACATCATGCTGCATAAGCCCCGTGGCTATGTCACCACGCTATCCGATGAAAAGGGCCGCAAAACAGCGGCGGAATTGGTGGCGGGGTGTGGCTTGCGGGTCTATCCCGTTGGGCGGTTGGATATGGACAGCGAGGGCCTGCTGCTGTTTACTAACGATGGAGCGTTCGCCAATCGGCTGATGCATCCCAAACATGAGGTGGAAAAAACGTATCTGACCTGGGTCAGCGATTATTCGGAAGAAGCCCTTGGGCGGCTGAAACAGCCAATTACGCTGGATGGCTATCGCATACGCGCCCCGAAAGTACGACTTGTCAAGCCGGGACTTTTGGAAATTACCATCCATGAGGGCCGCAACCGACAGGTGCGGCGAATGTGCGACGCTGCCGGCATGAAAGTGACCCGCTTAAAACGCATTCGTGAGGGGGCTTTGTCCCTGGGGGATCTGCCCCTGGGCGCCTGGCGTTATCTGACAGAAAAGGAAGTGAAGATGCTATGATCTATGACGGCATCGTCATTGGCGGCGGTCCTGCTGGTATGTTTGCGGCCATTACCGCCGCGGAGCATGGACAGAAGGTGCTGCTGCTGGAAAAAAATGACCGCCTGGGCAAAAAGCTGCTGATCACCGGCAAGGGCCGCTGCAATGTGACCAATGATTGCTCTGCCCAGGAAATTTTGCAGAATGTGCCCCGCAACGGCCGGTTTCTTTACAGCGCCATGGATGCTTTTCCGCCGGAGAAGATCAAGGAATTCTTTGAGGCATACGGCTGCAGCCTGAAAACCGAGCGGGGAAACCGTGTGTTCCCGGTCAGCGACCGCAGCCAATCTGTGCTGGAGGCGCTGCAAAAGGCTATGCGCCGCCAGCATGTGGATGTGCGGACCTGCCGGGTCAAAGGAATTTTGACGGATAACGGCCATGTCAGCGGCGTGCGCACAGATCAGGAAACCCTTGAAGCCAAATGGGTGATTTTGGCCACCGGCGGCCTCAGCTATCCTACCACTGGCTCCACCGGAGACGGCTACGCCATGGCAAAGGCTTTGGGCCACACCATTATGCCCTGCGAAGGCAGTCTGGTACCCCTGGAAACGGCGGGCGCGGATGCCCCGGATATGCAGGGCCTTTCCCTGCGAAATTGCGGCGTGAAGCTGCTGAACGCCAAGGGTAAGGTGCTGTTTAAGGACTTTGGCGAGCTGCTTTTCACCCATTTCGGTGTTTTCGGCCCTACGGTACTGTCTGCCAGTACACACCTAAAAGGGGAGGGCTGCCGCCTGGTCATCGACTTGAAGCCCGCCCTGGATGAGGGCAAACTGAATGACCGCATTCTCAGGGATTTGGAGATGTATAAGAATCGCTCTATGGAAAATGCTTTGACCGATTTGCTTCCCCGGAGCATGATCCCCGTGGTGCTGCGGCGGCTGGAAATTGACCCTAATTTGCAGGCCAATTCCCTCAATAAGCAGCAGCGCCGTGCGCTGGTGGAGCTGCTGAAAGCCTTTGATTTGACTATTACGGGCAAACGGCCGGTGGCAGAAGCCATCATCACCTCCGGCGGCGTGAAGGTGTCGGAGATCGACCCCAAAACCATGCAATCGAAAATTGCGACGGGGCTGTATTTTGCCGGCGAGATCATTGACTGCGATGCCTACACCGGCGGCTTCAACCTGCAGATCGCCTGGGCCACTGCCTATGCGGCGGGTATGGCAGTTTCTGAATTCCATAATTGAATCGACCATCCCCGACTACTTTCGCACAGCTTTTGCTGTAGAATGAGTCGGGGGTGATTTTTTGAAACCTGTTTGGAGAGATTTGATCAAAGCCGCCATCATTGGATTTGTGGCGCCGGCGGTGGTGCTGTCGGCGGCGCTGGCATTGGGGACAGAAAACGAAACACCGCAGGGTACCGCCGCGCCCACTACCCAGCCTTCCCAAACGGAGCCCACCACGCTCCCAAGCATACCCGATAAAACGGAGCCTCCCGAACCTGCTGCTTGCCATCACATTTCGGTGCTGACGGAGGACGGCGCGGTGGAAATGGAATTGGAGAGCTATGTGCTGGGTGTGGTGCTGGCGGAAGTGCCGTCTTCCTTCGCGCCAGAGGCGCTGAAAGCACAGGCGGTAGCCGCCCGGACAGCGGCGCTGTATATTTGCCAAACGGGCCGTCATGATGGGGCGGTTTGCGTCAGCTTCGGTTGCTGCCAGGCCTATATTTCCCGGGAAGATTATTTTGCCGTGGGCGGAACGGAAGAACGGTTACAGAAGGTATGGTCGGCGGTAAGCGCCACCGCTGGACAAGTGGTGACTTATGAAGGGAATCTTATTTGCGCCGCCTATTTTTCCTGCTCCGGCGGTAGCACCGAGGACGCGGCGGCGGTATGGGGCTCCGATGTGCCTTATTTGCAGGCGGTGGAAAGTCCCGGCGAGGAATTCGCTGCTGTATTTACCGATTGCTTTGTCTTCACAGCAGAAGAATTTCAGCAGGCGATGTGCATCCGCATAGACGGAACGCCGGATAGCTGGTTTGGAGAAGTGACCTATACCGAAGGAGGCGGTGTGGCCACCATGGTCATTGGAGGCGTGGAGTACCGGGGCACAACGCTGAGAGTTTTGCTGGGTCTGCGATCAACTGCATTTTCCGTGACGGTGACAGAGAATGTCATTACGATTGAAACCCGCGGCTACGGTCACAGGGTAGGTATGAGCCAGTACGGCGCCCAGGCTATGGCGCTGGCCGGCCGCGGCTACGAGGAAATCCTGCGCCATTACTACCGGGATGCGGAGCTGTTGGAATATTCGCCGTGATAAAAATGACGATCTGTAAAAAGATCGTCGTTTTTTCATTCTGTGGATTGCAAATCAGGTCTGACCATGGTAAAATAACGCCAGAGAAACATAGGAGGTCGAAAAATGGGCCTTATTCTATATACCGCCGTGGAAGCGGTGGTACCCATCATTTTGCTGATCCTGCTGGGTGTGTGGCTGCGACGCAGGAAGCTGCTCAGCGATGGCTTTTTGAGTACAGGTAATAAGCTGGTGTTTCGCCTGGGCCTTCCGTGCATGCTGTTTGTCAATGTGTACAGCATCGAAAGCCTGGATGCGGTTCATTGGGATGTGATTCTGTATGCCTGCGCCATGATCCTGTTGATTTTCTTCCTGGGATTGGTGACGGCGGTGCTGACCACACCTGTGCCGGAGCGACGGGGCGTGATTTTACAGTGTAGCTTCCGCAGCAATTCCGCCATTATCGGTCTGACCCTGGCGGCGGCGTTGGGCGGTCCGGAAGCGGAGGCTGTTGCGGCTTGCACGGCGGCGGTGACCATCCCGCTTTTTAATGTGCTGGCGGTAATCGCCCTGTCCATGTTCTCCAAAGGAGAGAAAAAACAGTCTTTTGGTAAGATCTGCATGGATATTGTGAAAAATCCCCTGATCCATGGTGTGCTACTGGGTCTAATTTGTTTAGTGCTTCGCTGGCTGCAGACTTGCGTTTTTGGAGAAGCCGTATTTAGATTAAATCGGCAACTGAGCTTTGTATACACAGTGCTTCAATGGTTGAAAACCTTGACTACGCCCCTGTCGCTGATCGTCCTGGGTGGGCAGTTTGTGTTCTCTGCCGTAAAGGAACTGAAAAAGGAGATTATCGTTTCCACATTGTGGCGTGTGGCGTTTGCGCCGGCGCTTGCCATCGGCGGCGCGGTGGCACTGAGCAAAATGGGCGCTCTGAACTGCGGCGTTAATGAATTCCCGGCGCTGGTGGGGCTCTTTGGCTCGCCGGTGGCGGTTTCCAGCGCCATTATGGCATCCCAAATGGGCAATGATGAGCAGCTTGCCACCCAATTGGTGGTGTGGACAACCATTTTCTCCGCCTTTACCATTTTCGCCACCGTTTGTATTTTGATGGCCATGGGCCTTTTGAATGTGTAATTTTATAAGGAGGATTTTCCTATGAACAAAAAGAAAGTTATGAAATTGTTCCGTGACACCGCCTATGTCCGCACCGGCGGCACCGCCGAGGAACTGCGCTGCGCCGAGTATCTGAAGGCGCAGTGCGCCGAGTTGGGCCTGGAGGCTACCATTGAGCCTTTTAAGGTGCAGATGGCTACCATGGAAGAAGCCGCGCTGTTTATCGATGGTAAGGCCGTTACCTGTAAGGGCTACCTCTGCGCCGGCAATGCAGAAGTGGAAGCGCCTCTGTACTATCTGGCTTCCACCGATCCCTTCAGCCTGTCCCAGTGCAAGGGCAAGATCGTTATGATCGACGGCTATCTCGGCTACTGGATGTACCGCGACCTGCTGGAAAACGGCGCTGTGGGCTTCATTACTTACGACGGAAACGCCAACTACCGTGACCGTGACATCGACCAGCGGGAACTGCGCGCCATGGTATATGAGGGTGTAGAGAAGATCCCCGGCGTCAATATCAACGCCAAGGATGCCATCGCTATTGTGAACGGCGATGCCAAGACCGCCAAGATCCTGCTGAAGCAGGAGCAGTTTGAGGCTGATTCCCACAATGTAATCGTGGAACTGCCCGGCGAAATTCCCGAAACCATCGTATTCACCGCTCACTATGACTCCACCAGCCTTTCCCAGGGCGCTTACGATAATATGTCCGGCTCCGTGGGCCTGCTGGGTATTGCCGAGTATTTCATGAAGCATCCCCATAAGTATGGTATGCGCTTCATTTTCTGCGGCAGCGAGGAGCGTGGTCTGCTGGGCGCCAAGGCATACTGCCGTGACCATGAGGAAGCGCTGAAGAATGTGGTGCTGAATATCAACCTGGATATGATCGGCTGCATCATGGGCAAGCTCATTGCCTGCTGCACCTCCGAAGAGAAGCTGGTGACCTATATCGACTATCTGGGCTCCGAGCTGGGCAGAGGCATTAAGGCCTACCAGGATGTGTACTCCTCCGACTCCACTCCCTTTGCCGACAAGGGCATTCCCGCCGTTTCCTTTGCCCGTATCGCGCCTCCCAACACCGCTACTATCCACAACAGCTATGACACCATGGCCGTCATGAAGGCAGAGCATATGCTGCAGGATATCGATTTCATTTGCGCTTTCGCCAGCCGCATGGCCAATGCTGCTCGCATGCCCGTAGCCCGTGAAATGCCCCAGAATATGAAGGATAAGCTGGATATTTACCTGTGCCGCAAGAGAGATAAGAAGTAATTCAAAATTGCTAATGAAAAATGAGCCGCCCTTTCCGAGAATGGAAAGGGCGGAAATTTATTTACAGGTTTGCGATGGTGTTCTGGATACGCTGCAGGCTGCGCTCTTTGCCCAGAATCTGCATAACGGAATGCAGGTCAGGAGCGTTGGTCTTACCGGTGACAGCCTGACGGATGAAGGTGGAAATGTCAGCCACCGTACCGGGGAAAGCGGTGGGATCGGCCTTGTAGGCCTTCATGTCAGTGGTGAAGCCCATTTCCTCGGTAATGGCCTTGACCTTGTCAAACCAGGCGGCGGAGTCATCGTTGTAGTCATACACGGCAACGAACTTCTCCAGAGCGGTTTTGATGGTTTCCTTGCTGAACTTTTCATCAAAGATGGGCTGCTGCAGATATTCGTCATAGAAGAATCCCATGTACTCCTTGGCATCCTTCCAAACAGCCAGGTCCTTTCTGGGTTTCTTGCCGCCACGGCCAATTGCTAGAATCTTGGTGGCAAATTCGGGATCGGCAGAGAGCTTCTCACCAAAGTCGGTGTCGAATTCCTGGGCCCATTCGGTCAGCAGGCGGCAGACGGTTTCCGCGTCCATTTTGGAAATGACATTCTTGGAAACATCGGTCAGCTTGGCATAGTCGAACAGGGAGCCTGCAGGATTCAGCTTCTTGGGGCTGAACTTAAATTCATCCGCCCTGGCGTCCGGATTGGCTCTGCGCCAGTCTTCAAAGTTACTGTTGAGGATGGTCATGATATACTCATAAACCGCCTCCACAGGGAAACCCTCGGCCTTGTAGAAGGTCAGCGCCAGCTCCGGATCCTTGCGCTTACTCAGCTTGCGCTTGGAGGTGCCGTCCATCTTCATCAGCGGTCCAATGTGGACATACTTGGGAAGTCGGAAGCCCAGGGCTTTGAACAGCTGGATGTGGAAGGGCAGGGTGGGTAGCCACTCGTCACCACGAACCACATGGGTGGTGCGCATCAGATGATCGTCCACAGCATGAGCGAAGTGATAGGTGGGAATGCCGTCGGACTTTAAGAGAACATGATCAATGTCATTTTCGGTAATGGTCAGCTTGCCCTTGACCAAATCGTCGAACTTGAACTGATTCTCAATAGAACCGGTGCTACGGAAGCGGAGTACCCAGGGATTGCCGGTGTTCAGCTGTGCCTGAATGTCCTCGATGGAACGGTCGCGCCACATGGCGTACTTGCCGTAGTATCCGGTGTTTTCCTTGCTCGCTTCCTGCTTTTCACGCATGGCGGCCAGCTCTTCCTCGGTGGCAAAGCAGGGGTATGCCATACCTTCGCTGACCAGCTTTTTTGCGTAAACATGATAAATGGCGGCTCTTTGACGCTGACGGTAGGGGCCGTAAATGCCGCTGTCGCCGGTGTGGGTAGCGCCTTCGTCGAAGCTGATGCCGTAGTGCTTCAGGGTGTCGATCAGCACCTCCACAGCGCCGGGAACTTCCCGCTTGGCATCGGTGTCTTCCACGCGCAGGAACAGCACGCCGCCGCTCTGATGGGCCATGCGCTCGGCGGTCAGACCCTGCACCAGGTTGCCCAGATGGACAAAGCCGGTGGGAGAGGGGGCCATACGGGTGACAACAGCGCCTTCGGGCAGCTGACGCTCGGGGAAACGCTCCTCCAGCATTTCGGGGGTGTCCGTCACATGGGGGAAAAGCAAATTGGCTAATGCTTGATAATCCATAATAGTACCTCTTTTTGTACATAATCTTCTAGCTTATATTATAGCATAAATCGTGAAAGAAATCAATGGAAAGATAAATTGTTGTTTACAGTAGTCAATACGATGCGCCTGGGTTACCCCTACCATGTCTTTGCGAGCCCCTTTAGGGGCGTGGCAATCTCCTGGTACAATCTCCAGAAGTGCTGTGCAGTGGTTCAGATAGTGCCAGGAGATTGCCACGTCGCCGCCTTTTGGGCGGCTCCTCGCAATGACATTGCGTTGTATTGAGTGCGGCAATAATCCCGTAAACAACAATTTAGCTTCCCAAACAAATCTTGAATTTTTCACAAATTTTTTGTTGTGGGGTAGCGGTGTCGCTATAAATGTGTTATAATGATTGTAACTATCCTTTTTTATCGTGGGAGTTTACCTTATGATCGAATTATTGGCGCCGGCAGGGTCCATGGATGCCCTGCGCGCGGCTGTTCAAAACGGCGCGAACGCCGTATATTTAGGCTGCGGCAGCTTCAACGCCCGGCAAAGCGCAAAGAATTTTACACCCCAATCCCTGGAAGAGGCCATCCGCTACTGCCATATCCGGGGCGTGCAGGTACATCTGACGCTGAACACCCTGGTATCCGACCGGGAAATCCAGGAATGCTGCGAGCTGATCCGCCACGCGGCGGAAAGCGGCGTTGACGCCTTTATCGTGCAGGACCTTGGCGTGCTGCAGCTTTGCCGTAAAATGGCGCCTTCTGTGCCGGTCCACGGCTCCACCCAGATGTCGGTCCACAATCTGCCCGGCGTGTTGCTTTGCGCCGCCTGGGGCTTGAGCCGGGTGGTGCTGAGTCGGGAGCTGAGCTGGGACGAGATCCGCTACATTTGTAAAAATTCCCCTATTGAAATTGAAGTATTCGCCCACGGCGCTCTGTGTATGAGCTACTCCGGCCAATGCTATCTCTCCGCCGCCATCGGCGGCCGTTCCGGCAACCGGGGCCGCTGCGCCCAGCCTTGTCGCCAATGCTATGGCTACAGCCGCCGGGAAAACAAGTATCCCCTGAGCTTGAAGGACAACTGCCTTGTGAACCATCTGCGGGAGCTGAAGGACATGGGCGTGGCATCCCTGAAGCTGGAGGGCAGAATGAAGCGGGCGGAATATGTGGCCGCCGTTACGGATGTTTACCGCAAGGCGCTGGACACCGGCGAGGTCAGCCGACCCATGATGGACGCGCTGCTGAAGGCCTTTAACCGGCAGGGTTTTACCGACGGCTATTACACCGGAAAGACCGGCAAGGATATGTTTGGCATCCGGGAAGAAAAAGCGGAAGACGCCGCCTGGCTGCGGCTGGCCCGGCAGAGCTACGAAACCGTGGAAAATCCCCTGGTGGAAGTCAAATTCCACGCTGTCGTGGATCACGCGGGCAGCAGCCTGACGGTCACCGATCCGGAAGGCCGCAGCTGCGCCGTGGAAGGCCCGGTGCCGCAAATCGCCCGGACTCAGTTGCTGACAGAGCAGGACCTGGCGGACCGGCTTTCCAAAACCGGCGGCACACCCTATCGCAGCGGCGTGGTTACGGCGGATATTAAGCCCGGTCTTATGCTTTCCGCCGCGGCCATCAACGCCATGCGCCGGGACGCGCTGAATCAGCTCACCGCCATTCGTGGCCGCCGGGACAAGCGTATGATCCTGCGGCCCCGGAAAATCACCCATTTCTCCGGCTATCGGGAACAGCCCGGTTTTTCCATTCAGGTGACGAGCCGGGAGCAGATCACCCAGAAGATGCTGAAGATGGAGCCTTCCGCGCTGTATGTGCCCCTGCACATTCTGGCGGAGGATGAAAATTTCTGCCGTCAGCTGGCCCGCCGGGTCAATGTGGCGGCGGTGCTGCCCCGGATCGTCCATGACAAGGAGCTGCCCGGCATTCGGGAAGCGCTGAAAAAGGTCAGCGCCCTGGGTGTGCAGGAAGCGCTGGTTGGCAATTTGGGTCTGCTGCTTCCTGTTCGGGAGGCGGGTATGGCCGTCCGCGGCGATTTCGGTTTGAATATTTATAATTCCTACGCCATGCAAACGGCGCGGGATCTGGAGCTTCGCTCCGCCACAGCCAGCTTTGAAATGACGCTGCCCCAGGTGCGGGATCTGAGCAAAGCCGTTCCCACAGAGCTGCTGGCCTACGGCCGGCTGCCGCTGATGGTAACGGAAAACTGCCTGATCCGTGGCCGTTCCGGCGAATGCGCCTGTCATTTGGGCACCACCAAGCTGGTGGACAAGACCGGCGCCGAATTCCCGGTAATCCGGGACGGCAATCACTGCCGCAGCATTCTGCTCAACGGCAAAAAGCTGAACTGGCTGGACCGGAAAAACGACCTGGCGAAGCTGGGTTTGTGGGCCGTGCGGCTGTATTTTACCACAGAAAATCCCAAGGAAGTGGACTATGTGCTGTCTTCCTGCATTACGCCGGTGCCCTTTGATCCCGGCTCCTGCACCAGAGGATTGTACCTGAGAGGATTGGAATAACCATAGGGGCAACGCCCCTACAAGGGAATATTTCGAGAGGAAATAAAAATGAACCTGATTTTAGCATCCCAATCTCCCCGGCGGAAGGAACTGATGGGCCTGTTTGGCCAGCCGTTTATCATCCGTGTGGCGGATATTGACGAAACCATGGACCCGGAAAAATCCCCTTTTGAGGAAGTGGCCCGGATCAGCCGCCGCAAAGCCTTTGCTGTGGAGCGGAATATAGACGATGTGGTGGTGGCGGCTGACACCATTGTGGTATGCCAGGGCCGAGCACTGGGCAAACCCCGCACCGAGGCAGAGGCCATCGCCATGCTGCAAATGCTCTCCGGCAGGGATCACCAGGTAATGACCGGCGTGACAGTATTGCGGGGCCGGCAGGCCGAGACCTTCACGGAGGTGACAGACCTCCACTTCCGGCCTCTTTCCCGGAGGGAAATCGAAGGCTATGTGGCAACCGGCGAGCCTATGGACAAGGCCGGCGCCTACGGCATTCAAGGCGGCGCTGCTCTGTTTTGCGAGAGAATGAACGGAGATTATTACAATGTAATGGGACTTCCGGTATGCCGTCTGGGCCAAGTGCTCCGGGCCATGGCGCCGGATTGGACAGGAGATACGCCATGAGACATTTTTTCAGCACCCAGGTCAAAATCGTCCTGGTGATCGCGATACTGCTGGCGCTGGTGCTGACGGTGGTCGTCAGCCTCACCGGCAAGGACTACCCCGGTATGGTGATGCAGACCATTCTGACGCCATTGCGGGCAGGCGCCCACTCCCTGGTCAACCAGGTGGAGCGGGTTTATGACTATGTTTTCAAATTTGAAGAACTGGAAGCGGAAAACGCCGCGCTGAAAGAGGAACTGGCTCAGCTGAAAAGCGACATTCGCGACGCGGACTCCCTGGCCCGTGAAATTGAGCGCTACCGGGCCCTTCTGGAGCTGAAGGAAGCCAATGCCGACTACGAGCTGGTGGACGGCTACATCATTGCCCGGTCCACCAACGACTGGACAAGCACCCTGACCATCGACCAGGGCGCCAACGCCGGAATCGAGGTGGGCATGTGCGCCATTACCGCCTACGGCGAAGTGGTGGGTCTGGTGGTGGAAGTGGGCAGCAACTACTGCGTGGTCAAGACCGTGCTGGACTCCTCCATCGAGATCAGCGCCAACATCGCTTCCACCGGCTACTCCGGCATGGTTTCCGGCGGCTACACCCGGAATCACCGGGAAATGCTGTGGATGGAGTATCTGGACGGCGCCGCCATCATCCGCAATCAGGACCAGGTGGTCACCGCCGGCTCCACGGTGTACCCCCGAAATCTGATTTTGGGCTATGTGGTGGACGCAGGCTATGACGACACCGGCGTGGCCAAATACGCCGTGCTGCGGCCGGCTGCCGACATTGAAAATCTGGAGCAGATCTTTATTTTGACCGCCTTTGACGGGCAGTGAGGTTTCCTGTGGCAAGAAAAAACGAATTTAAGCCCGACCGGCAGCGGTCGGACCTTTTAGGAAAAATACTGCTGACAAAAAAACAGGGCCGCAGTCTGCTACGCTGGCTGCTGTTCGGCGTGGTATGCATAGTGGGCCTGCTGGTGCAGGATGTGGCGCTGTACCGGCTGACCTTCCGGGGTATTTGCGCCGATATTGTGCCCTGCCTTATTATGATGGTGGCCATCATGCAGGGCGCGGAAAGCGGCTGCGTATTTGCCCTGGTCATGTCCTGCCTGTACTATTTTTCCGGATCTTCCCCCGGCGCTTACGCCATTCCGCTGATCACCGCGTCAGCCACATTCGTAGCCATTTTCCGCCAGGGCAATGTGCGGCAAGGTTTTTTTGCCATTCTTTTCTGCGCCGCCGTTGGCATGGCGCTGTATAAGCTGAGCGTTTACGGCATTGGGCTGTTTTTGGACCTGACAACCGCGCAGCGGCTTTCGGCTATGTTGATATCGGCGCTGCTGAGCCTGATCGCCGTGCCGGTGGCATACCCTATTTTCCTGGCGATTGGCAACATTGGAGGCGAAACATGGAAAGAATAACCGCCAAACGAGCGGCCATCATCATGGTCATTGTGATTTTACTGCTGGGCGCGTTCTGCTTCCGGCTGTATTCCATGCAGGTGGTGGATGCGGAAAAAAACGAAAATAACCTGACCACTTATCTCACCCGCACCCGTGTCCGGGCTGTGCGCGGCGATATTTTGGACGCCAACGGCAATGTGCTGGTGACCAACCGCGCCAGCTACGACCTGGTGTTTAACCACTATGTGATCCTCAATTCCGACAGTCCCAATCAGGCTCTGCTGGATCTGGCGAAGCTGTGCATCGCGCTGGATATTCCCTATACCGATCACTTCCCCATCACCACTACCCTTCCCTTTGAATACACCCTGGCAGACTATAATTCCGCCTGGCAGGGCTATTTTCAGAAATATCTTGCCAGCCGCGGCAATCTAGACTCGGACATTGACGCGCCGCTGCTGCTGCAGGAGCTGCGAAAGCAGTACCAGATCCCGGAGGAATGGTCTGATCAGGACGCCCGGCTGGTGATCGGCCTGCGCTACGAGCTGTCGCTGCGAAACGGCATCACCAATCTTCCCAACTATGTTCTCATTGAGGACGCGTCGGAAACGGTTCGCGCCGCTATTTTGGAGCTGAATACGCCGGGCCTGCGGGTGGAAGCCTCCACCGTTCGCCAGTATAACACCGGCTACGCCGCCCATATTCTGGGCTATGTTGGCGCGATGAGCGCGAAACAATGGGAAAATTACAAGGAACAGGGCTATTCCATGGACGCGCTGGTGGGCCAGAGCGGCTTTGAGCTGGCCTTTGAGGAATATCTGCACGGCACCGACGGCATCCGTGTGGACGAGGTGACCAAAGACGGTACGGTGCTGCGCTCCTACTACGAAGTAGAGCCCAAGGCCGGCAACAATGTGGAAGTCACCATCGACCTGCTGCTGCAGATGGCAGCGGAAGAAGCGCTGGCGCAAACCATGCAGAATTTGCGTAACCCGGAAATCAACACCGATGAAAAAGGCAGCGGACTGGACGCGGAAGGCGCCTCCGTGGTAGCGCTTGATGTCAAAACCGGCGAGGTGCTTGTCTGCGCCAGTTACCCCACCTTTGACCTTTCCGCTCTGTTTGAAAATTACAATGATATTCTGAATACAGAATTCGCACCCCTGCTGAACCGGGCGCTGAATGTGGCCTATCCGCCCGGCTCCACCTACAAAATGTGCATGGTTACCGCCGGCATCAACAACGGCTATATCGACCGGAACACTTTGATCTACGACTACGGAAAATTTACCAAATACGCCGGATTTGGTCCTGAATGCCTTGTTTACACCAACAGTAACCATCAAAGGACTCACGCCGATGTCAACTGTATCGACGCGCTGCGGGTATCCTGCAACTACTTCTTCTATGTGCTGGCAGATATGATGAAAATCAACGAAATCGACGAAGTGGCCAAGGGCCTGGGCCTGGGCGAGCTCACCGGCGTGGAGCTGGGTGAATACATGGGCTATCGCTCCAACGCCGAAACCAAGGCTGCCCTGTTTGCCGGCACCGACTCTGCCGGCTGGTATCCCGCCGACCAGGTGCTGACCAGTATCGGCCAGGGCTACAACCGGTTTACACCCATCCAGTTGGCGGTGTATGTCAGCACCCTCTGCAATCAGGGCGTGCGCTACCGGGCAACCTTCCTGAACCGGGTGGTGGCCGCCGACTATACCCAGCTGCTGTATGAACAGCAGGCCCAGATTCTGGGCACCACCTATATTTCCGATGCTGCCTTTGACGCTTACACCGAGGGCATGTGGCAGGTCGCCAACCAAATGGGCGGCACCGCCTACAGCACCTTCTACAATTACCCCATCCAGGTAGGCGCCAAGACCGGTACCGCCGAAACCGGCGCCGGTTCTGCCAACGGCGCTTTCGTCTGCTACGCGCCCTTCGACGATCCTCAGATCGCCATTGTGGTCTACGGCGAAAAAACCGGCGGCGGCAGCCGCCTGGCAACCATTGCCAGAGCCATTTTGGATGTATACTTTGGCATTGACGCCGGCGAAACCGACTCCTTTGAAAATCAGGTTAGTTAATTCGTTGTTCTGCGTTGCAAGGAAGCATCGCACCCTCGGCCCCTACGGTTCGACTTTTCGACAGTCTAAAATGCCACGGCATTGCCGTGGCATTTTTTATTCGATCACCAAGGTCTGCCCCGGCTGGATAACCCGCATTTGCTTCTCATCCCAAAACCAAACCGTGACCAGCGTGGGATTATAGACCCGCCTGCCGTCGGCGCTGAACACCAAGCTGTCGAAGGCATGGACATACGCATAGATCTCTCCGTTGGTGGCGTACCAAATGTCTTCCTTGCCGCCCAGCGTTTGACACAGCTCCTCCAGGCGCTCCCAATTATTGTTGGCCTCAAATTCGTAGCTGTGCCCCCAAACATAGAACAGCCGGCTGTAACGCCTGGCCCGGTTAAAGCTGCCCACATCCATGGAAACAAACTCCCGGGCCCATTGGAGGGCATTGGGGTTTTCATGGTGGATGGTGGGCATCCAGGCGTACCAATCCGACGGCAGCGCGAAGCTTTTGTTATCGCCGCCCAAAGTCCGGGCGTAGGCAATATCCAGATCCTGCAGGATACGGCGGATATCCTCGTAGCAATGGCCGGGATTCAGATGTGAAATGCCGGTATCCGGATAGGCCATGCCCCGGATAATGCGGCCATAGCGGTTTTCCAGGTCCAGCCGGCAGTGTAAAATATCCTGCACCACCTCCACAGAACGGGTCTGACCGGGGGCCAGATGGAATTTTCCGTGGACCGCCAGCTCATGGCCAAGCGCCACAATATTTTCCTCAATTTCTTCCGCTGTCAAATTCCAGGCGGTGGAATCGGCGCCGAAGCGACCGGAATTGACATTGAATGTACCCTTCATGCCGAAACGGCTGAGGGTTGCCGCCAGGCGGATGTCGTGGCGCACCCCATCGTCATAGCTAAAGGTGACCGCCTTGGTCTTGCCGCCGGGAAAACGGAGAAAACGGTAGTTCATAGCAGGCACTTCCCTTCCATGGTTTTCTTTATTTTACAATAGGTTTGCGGGTTTTGCAAGGGATTCCCGGGGTAAGCGGCGGCATTTTCCGCTTCCGGCAACGGAATTCTTGACTTTTTCCGCAAGTTTACTATAATGGAACTGGAATTTATAAAAAGGAGCGTGACCCTATGGTATATCGCATGAAAGTTGCCGGTCTGGAGCGGGATCTGCCCATTTGCCCGGTGAATGAAAATCTGTCCATCGCCGGCTTCGTAGTGTTTGGCGACCAGGAGCTGACCGTAGCCTGCGCCCGGGATATGCTGGCGAAAGCCCCGGAATATGACTACATCCTGACCGCGGAAGCCAAGGGTATTCCCCTGGCCCACGAAATGGCCCGCCAGGCCGGTGACGAGAAGTACATTCTGGCCCGGAAGGGCGCGAAGCTGTATATGCAGGACCTGTTTGAAGTGTCCGTCCGTTCCATCACCACCGCCAAGGAGCAGCACCTGTTCCTGGATGGCAACGATGCCAAGCTGATGCGGGGCAAGCGGATCTTGATCATCGACGATGTGATCTCCACCGGCGAGAGCCTGAAGGCGCTGCAGGCGCTGGTCGAGAAGGCCGGCGGCATCATCGTTGGTCAGATGGCTGTGCTGGCGGAAGGCGACGCCTGCGACCGGGAGGATATTATCTATCTGGAAAAGCTGCCCCTGTTCAACCCCGACGGCACCGTAAAAGCATAATATTTGCCGCCTCATCGCAAGATGGGGCGGCATTTTTGTCCATCCAAATTGGTAAATTACAGTTTAGCGTTTCGTTTACCACCTGCGTTGTCATCCTGAGCGGAGCGTAGCGGAGTCGAAGGATCTTCGCATTTACGGCTTGCTACACAGATATCCAGTGCGTAGATCAGCGACTCGCTAAAAGCCGCCTTCGGCGGTTGCTCGCTTGCACGGGCCTGCGGGCGCAGCCTCCACGCGGCTTCGCCTTGGTCGGGATGACATCGTTGCTGAGCATTTGCAACAGAGCAACAAACGAAAATTTGATTTTTCTTATGCAAAAACGGACTCCTTTCGGAGTCCGTTTCGTATTTTTGATCAGGCCTTGCCGTCGCAGCCCAAGACATTGACCAGCTTGCGGCGCATATTCAATCATGATATTAACTGATCAATAAACTCACAGAATGCAGAGGGAAGGGTGTAGGAAGTTTGTCCAATCCGCGCGTAATCACTGTTTCGGACATACGAAATCAGCAAGCCGTTGTCAAACCAAATGTAAACCTCTGCCAGACAATCCTCGGATTCTCTTTCATTTTCAGAAGGAATCCATCCGCCAAATAACTGCTGAATATGAAACAGTTCCGTTTCTTCTGTGCATTCCTGTATCAATTTCAGCGAAGTAACGGTATATTGTTTTCCGGCAACGGTGTATGTGATTGATTGCTCACCTTCTTCACATACAAAATAAACCCTTACACACTTAGCGGCCTCAAGCATTTCTGCAAACTCTTCGTCAAATGTCTTCTGCGTTGCGCTTTGAGTAGACGGATCAGGGTCTGCAAAACTGCTTTCTGTATTGGAGAGCGGCTCACCTTGTTGGCATCCGGTTGCAGCATGTAGGACTAGAATTATGGCAATTATTATATAACCCAGTTTTTTCACACGCAATTCCTCCCCATATACAAATAGCGCCTGTATTAGGCCTTGCCGGCGCAGCCCAGAACATTCACCAGCTTGTGGCGGACGATTTCCTTAATGTTGGCGCGAGCGGGCTTCAGGTACTCACGGGGGTCAAACTTGCTGGGGTTCTCATCGAAGAACTGACGGATGGTGCCGGTCATAGCCAGACGCAGGTCAGAGTCGATATTGATCTTGCAGACGGACAGAGCGGCAGCCTTACGCAGCTGCTCCTCGGGCACGCCGATGGCATTGGGCATCTTGCCGCCATGGGCATTGACCATTCTCACATATTCCTGGGGCACAGAGGAAGAGCCGTGGAGCACGATGGGGAAACCGGGCAGACGGCGAGTGACTTCTTCCAGCACATCGAAGCGCAGAGCCGGGGGCACCAGAATGCCCTGCTCATTGACGGTGCACTGCTCGGGAGTGAACTTGTAAGCGCCGTGGGAAGTGCCGATGGCGATGGCCAGGGAGTCGCAGCCGGTGCGGGTAACGAACTCTTCCACTTCCGCGGGACGGGTGTAGGAAGCAGCCTCAGCGGACACATTCACTTCGTCCTCGATGCCGGCCAGGCTTCCCAGCTCCGCTTCGACGACCACGCCGTGGTCATGGGCATACTCAACCACCTTGCGGGTGATGGCGATGTTCTCTTCAAAAGACTTGGAAGAAGCGTCGATCATAACGGAGGTGAAGCCGCCGTCGATGCAGGACTTGCAGGTTTCGAAGCTGTCGCCATGGTCCAGGTGCAGAGCGATGGGAATTTCGGGGCATTCCAGCACAGCGGCCTCAACCAGCTTGACCAGGTAAGTATGGTTGGCGTAGGCGCGGGCGCCCTTGGAAACCTGCAGGATCACGGGAGCCTTTTCCTCGCGGCAAGCTTCGGTGATACCCTGAACGATCTCCATGTTGTTGACATTGAAAGCGCCGATGGCATAGCCGCCGTCGTAAGCCTTCTTAAACATTTCGGTAGTAGTTACAAGAGCCATATGGAATCCTATCCTTTCATATTCACGGACAAAGGTCCGCCTTTCTCGGATACTATTATAGCAACATTTTTTCCTTATTTCAATATCAAATTGGAAATGTCGCCTTTTAAATAATACAAAAATACGGCAAAAAACCTGGAAAATATTAGAATATTCCACAAATAAAAACTTGGAATTCCCTATTTACCTTTGCGAAAAAATGCAGTATAATGTATATGTATCTTTTTGCGCAAATGAACATAAGGAGTGTTTACATATGAAATTATCCCCTCTGCAGATCGCCAGATACCAGTATGCCCCCAAGCTGCCCGGTATGCTCAGAAACGGCATTTCTGAGATCTGCGTCAAAAACGGCGGTGCCACCGAGAGCGTGGCGGATCAGGAAAAAATCAAGGCCCTGTTCCCCAATACTTATGGCAAGAATGAGATCACCTTTGAAAAGGGTCAGAACACCAGTCAGGCCAAGAAGCAGGTGGTAGGCGTGATCCTCTCCGGCGGTCAGGCTCCCGGCGGCCACAATGTGGTTTGCGGCCTGTATGACGCGCTGAAGGCCACCAACAAGGACAATGTGCTCTATGGCTTCAAGGGCGGCCCCAGCGGTCTGCTGGAAGACAGCTACCTGATCTTCGATGACGAATACATCAATCAGTTCCGCAACACCGGCGGCTTTGACATCATCGGCTCCGGCAGAACCAAGCTGGAAACAGAAGAGCAGTTTGCCATCGTGGCGGAAACCTGCAAGAAACACGGCATCAACGCCCTGGTCATCATCGGCGGCGACGACTCCAACACCAACGCCGCTGTGCTGGCGGAGTACTTTGCCGCCCAGGGCACCGGCGTGCAGGTCATTGGCTGCCCCAAGACCATTGACGGCGACCTGAAGAACGAGGACATCGAATGCTCCTTCGGCTTCGACACCGCCACCAAGACCTACTCCGAGTTGATCGGCAACATTGAGCGCGATGCCAACTCCGCCAAGAAGTACTGGCATTTCATCAAGGTCATGGGCCGCAGCGCTTCCCATGTAGCGCTGGAGTGCGCTCTGCAGACCCAGCCCAACATCTGCCTCATCGGTGAAGAAGTGGCCGCCAAGAAGATGTCCCTGGCCCAGGTCGCTGACCAGATTGCCGATTCTGTCGCCGCCCGCGCCGCAAAGGGCTGGAACTTCGGCGTTGCCATCATCCCCGAAGGCATCGTGGAATTTGTGCCTGAATTCTCCGTGCTGATCGCTGAGACCAAGGAGCTGCTGGCAGGCGAAAAGGCCGACGCCTTCAACGCCCTGGCCACCTGGAGCGAAAAGTACGCCTTCATCGAGAACGGTCTGACCAAGGAATCCATGGCCGTATTTGCCATTCTGCCCGAAAATATTCAGCAGCAGCTGTTCCTGGAGCGGGATCCCCACGGCAATGTGCAGGTCAGCCTGATCGAGTCCGAGAAGCTGTTCTCCGCCCTGGTCAAGGACAATCTGGCCGCCCGTAAAAAGGCAGGCACCTACAACGGCAAGTTTGGCGCGCAGCATCACTTCTTCGGTTACGAAGGCCGCTGCGCCTTCCCCAGTAACTTTGACGCCGACTACTGCTACTCCCTGGGCTACAACGCCTTTATGCTGATCCAGTACGGCTATACCGGCTACCTTTCCAAGGTTTCCAACCTGCAGGCCCCTGCCGAAGAGTGGGTCGCCGGCGGTATGCCCATCACCAAGATGATGAACATTGAGCGCCGCCACGGCGCGGATAAGCCCGTCATCCGCAAAGCTCTGGTAGAGCTGGACGGCGCGCCCTTCCGGTTCTTTGCTGAGCACAGAGCCGAATGGGCTGTGGAGACCTGCTTCACCTACCCCGGCGCCATCCAGTACTGGGGCCCCAGCGAGGTCTGCGATCTGACCACCCGGACCCTGGCTCTGGAGAAGGCCTGATCCCCATAAGTATTTTGAGCCTGTCCCAAATCGGGACAGGCTCATTTTTTTGATTGCTATTGACTTTCCTTTCTGCTACAATAGCCCCCGGGAGTGATGAAATGAAATCCAAAAAGATGTCTCTGATCCCCTGGGTACTGTTTTTTGCATACTGTGCCTGGATGCTGGTACTTCTGTTTGACCGGGAGCAGGCAG
>JAZOAD010000030.1:0-4362 GCA_045595225.1 Faecousia sp. | reverse complement strand
TAAGATAAATTGTTGTTTACGCTGCGAGGATGCGCCGCACCCTTGGCCCCCTCGTTTTGAGGGGGCTGGCAAAAATCGGCGCTTCGGAGCCGATTTTTGACTGGGGGAGTTTCTAAATGTTGGTACAAAACTCCCTCCGTCAGCCCTTCGGGCTGACACCTCCCTCAAAACGAGGGAGGCAAGGCGGCTGCGCCGCTAATCGTGTAAACAGCCATTTATCTGAGTGATTACATACCGGAGGTTTTTATGCGTTATGGTTTTGGCGTGGATCTGGGCGGCACCACCGTCAAGATCGCTTATTTTGAGGAAAACGGTACGCTGTTGGAAAAATGGGAAATTCCCACGGTGACGGCGGGTGGCGGTCAGCGGATTTTGCCAGATATTGCCGCCTCCATTGACGGATACATAAAGGAGAAGGAGATCGACCGCGGGGTCATTGTGGGCGTGGGCATTGGTGTGCCTGGCCCCGTGGATGGCAATGGCGTTGTGAATAAGTGCGTCAATTTGGGCTGGGGCGTTTTTAATATTGCCGAGGAATTGTCCAAACTGACCGGCTTCCCGGTGAAGGCCGGTAACGACGCCAATGTGGCGGCATTGGGCGAATATTGGAAAGGCGGCGGTCAGGGCTGCCGGAATATGGTGTTTGCCACGCTGGGTACCGGCGTAGGCGGCGGTATCGTCATCGACGGCCAGCTGCTGCATGGCGCCCATGGCTCCGGCGGCGAAATTGGCCACATGGTGCTGAACCGGGAAGAAACCGAGCCCTGCGGCTGCGGTAAATTTGGCTGCGCGGAGCAGTACTGTTCCGCCACAGGCATCGTTCGCCTTGCCAAGCGGCATTTGGCGGCTACGGAGGCTCCCTCCTCCCTGCGGGATTTGGAAACCATTTCCGCAAAGGACATTTTTGACGCGGGCAAGGCGGGAGATCTGTTGGCGCAGGAAATTTTGACCTATTACTACAGCCTGTTGGGCGAATTCCTGGCCGATCTTTGCTGCGTGGTCAACCCTGAGGCGGTGGTGCTGGGCGGCGGTGTCAGCAAGGCAGGGCAAATGCTGATCGACGGCACATTGCCCTATTTCAAAAAATTTGTTTTCCACGCGGCAAGCAATGTGGAATTCTCTCTGGCAACTCTGGGCAATGACGCGGGCGCTTACGGCGCGTTCAAGCTAGTCTTGGATGCGTATGCGTAAATTGCATAGTAACACCCCGGCGGGAGATCCCGCCGGGGTGTAATGTTTCGGTTACGCAAAGAAATTCAGCACATCGTTGGCCAGACGGTCCGGGCAGTCCACCATGGGACTGTGACCGCAATTTTCATAGGGCAGCAAGGTTGCCAAGTCGCCCAAAGCATTGAAATTATCCATGACCATATAGTCGGGCACCACGATATCCTTTTCGCCCATGGTTAGGGCTACGGGGCAGGTGATGCTGTGAATCGTGCCGTCGCCGGGGCCGTAAGGCGTAAATTCGTCGGACATATTCAGCGTTGCCAGCGCCCAATCCAGATCCACCAAATTCCGCTGCTTCAGTGTTTCGGCCATCCACAGATCATTCTGCGCCGGGGTGGGTTTCTTTACGGTGTAAATGGTGGCATCCCAAATGGCGGTCATCATGGCGGCATCCTGGGTTTCGAAGATCCGCAGCACAGGGCCTACCTGCATGGGGTCGGCAGCCATGGCTTCCTTATTTTCGTAAGGCTTGCCGGTGGATTGGAAGGCGGCATCCTTTTGGTACAGGGGATAACCCTTCAGGCCCGCGCCTTCAATGTCGAAGAACTTCTTTACCTTCTCCGGATGGCGCGCGCACAGCTGCAGGCCGACGCCACCGCCGTTGGACCAGCCCACCAGGTACACGGAGGAAATTTCCAGCTTCTCCAGCAGCAAATTCACATCATCGGCCAGTTCCGCAAGGGTGTCGAAGCGCTGATTGTAGGTACTGTCGCCAAAGCCGCGCAGATCAACAGCGATGCAGCGGTATTGATGTTTGATCCGGGTGATCAGAGGCTCATAGTGAACGCTGGATGACATATTACCATGGATCATCAGTGCCACTTCCCCCTGGCCTTCATCCAGATAGGCCAGCGTTTCCGCGCCGATATTCACAAACTTCTTTTCCATAAGAAAACCTCCTGTTTAGATAGAAATGCCTTCATCCCGCAGGTTGGTAAAGCCCAGAGTCAGGGCCGCGAAGGCGGCGGGATTTTCGTACATACTGGCATGACCGCTGCCATTGAGGGTAATATACACGCTGCCTTTGATCTTTTCGTGGAGCAGCTGCTGCTCCGTGGGCGGCACCAGCGCATCCTCGGAAGAGGAGAGGATCAGTGTGGGGCAGGTGATCTCGTGCAGTCTGTCCACCACATCATAGCCAACGGAACTGTCGGTGAGGCGGATCAACGCCTGGCGCACATCCTCGCGGCCGAAATATTCGGTGAGGAAGGTTTCCCGGTTTTCCATCCAGGCAGCCTGTTCCTCAAAGAAACGGGTGGAGTAGATGACAGGAATGGTAGTCAGGTAGTAGGCATAGCCGGAGCTGGTTTTCGCTACCTCGTTCCAACCGTCGCCAATTTTCTTCAGCCAGGAAGAGGTGCGGCCGCAGGTGTTGCTGAGTATCAAACGGCGCACTTTTTCCGGATGCGCCAGGGCAAATTGAATGGCGATCTCGCCGCCGTAGGAAATGCCCATGATGGTCACCTGTTCGTAAGGCAGCTGCTGCAGCAGAGCATACAGTAGCCGTACCTGAATGCTGTGGTCATAGCTTTCCGTCATACGGGCGCTTTGACCCTGGTCCAGGAAGTCCACCAGGATGCAGACATTATTCCGGGAAAAATCCGGGATAAAATTTTTCCAGCTCATGGTGGACATCATAATGCCGTTGAGCACCAGCAGAGGCTGCCCCTGGGTGCCATGGACTTCGTAATGGACCTTGCGGCCTTCAAAAATAAACTCAGCCATGGCGCATTACCGGGGCAGAATGCCCAGGTCCTGGGCTTCCTTAGTAAGCTGATCCCGGAACTTGGGGTGGGCAATGGAGATGATCAATCGAGCGCGTTCCTCCAGGGCGGTGCCGCGAAGATTGACGGCGCCATACTCGGTAACCAGCCAGTCCACATCGTTGCGGGACAGGGAAACGGCAGCGCCGGCCTTCAGCTGGCAGACGATCTTGGAGGTCTCCTCACGCTCGCCGGTAACCTTGTTCTTGACGGAGGCGGTGGAGTACAGGGCAATGATGCTGCGACCGCCCCTGGATTTGACAGCGCCGATGGCAGTATCAGCCTGGCCGCCGGTGCCGGAGAACTGGGTGGAGCCGATGGACTCAGAGCAGCACTGACCGGTGATGTCCACTTCAATGGTGGAGTTGATGGAAACTTGGTTGTCATTTTGGGCAATAACAGCGGGGTCATTCAGATAAGCGCCGTTCATAATGCAGATGGCGGGGTTATCGTCGATAAAGTCATACAGCTCCCTGGTGCCCATGGCCATGACAGCCACCGTCTTGCCGGGCAGCAGGTTCTTGCGCCGGTTGTTCACAACGCCGGCCTTGATGAGCTTCACCATGCCAGTGGTCAGCAGCTCGGTGTGGATGCCCAGATCCTTTTTGTCCATCAGACTGTCAGCGACGGCGTTGGGGATGCCGCCAATGCCCAACTGCAGGCAGTCGCCGTCCTTGATCATGTCGGCGATGTACTTGCCGATGATGCGGTCCTTTTCATTGGGCTCGGTGTCGGCCAGCTCCGGCAGGGGATAATCCACATTCACCAGATAGTCAATGTCGGTGGAATGGATCTGCACATCGCCGAAGGTGCGGGGTGCATTGGGGTTGCATTCCAAAATGACGGTCTTGGCGTTGTTGATCATTTCCTTTTCGTAGGTATTGCTGACGGAAAGGGAAACATAGCCATGCTTGTCGGGCATGGAGCAGATGCCTACATAAATGTCGGGCTTGCGGTAGCACAGGCGCGTGAAGGCGGACAGGTGCAGGTGATTGGGAATGAAGCTGACATTGCCGTTGGGCTGGGCTTTCCGCAGAACGGGGGTGTAGAACCAGCTTTCGGTGCGGAAGCTGGTTTTGTAGGCAGGATTGGTGATAAATTCATAAGCGCCCAGGGGCAGGCAGTTGGAGACCATCACATCCTTGACTCGGTCGGCAATGGTGTGCAGGTTGGATAAGAATTCTTTGCCTTCGGCAGCGCCCAAACCGGTTACGATGTAATCGCCGCTTTGCACAAGGGCCAGGGCTTCCTGAACAGTAATGAATTTTGCCATAATCATATCTCCTTTATATTATGTATAATTATCACATAATGTCTTATGCAGATAAATTGTTGTTTAGCGCTTTCAAGCCCTCTCCCGGAGGAGAGG
>JAZOAD010000029.1:0-12187 GCA_045595225.1 Faecousia sp. | reverse complement strand
GGCGCTACCTATCCCTACGGCATTGATCCCCAGGACAGCAATATCCGTATCGCCCCCAGCCTGCCTCCTGTGGCGGAGCTGGAGCAGGCTATGGAAGTGTTCTGCCTGTGCCTGAAGATCGCCGCTTTTGAGAAGGAACTGGGCCTGTAAAATTGCGTACATAAAAAGAGCAGCGGGATCGGCTTGATCCCGCTGTTTTCAAAAGGAGAATGATTTATGACTGAAATGCAGAAAATGTACTATGAAAAGCGGGGCAAGGTGCTGGTCAAAAATCTGCTCAGCCGCCATTTTGATGCCTATTATTGCGCCACTAAGGAAGATGCCCTGGAAAAGGCCCTTTCTCTGATTCCCAAAGGAGATTCCGTTGGCTGGGGCGGCAGCATGACCTGCCAGCAGATCGGTCTTTTGGACGCTGTACGGGCAGGGGAGTACCGCCCTATTGACCGCGAAGCCTGCAAGACACCGGAGGAGCGGGAAGAATGTATGCGCAAGGCTTTGGTGGCCGACACCTTCTTAACCAGCGCCAATGCCATTTCCCTGGATGGACAGATGGTGAATATCGACGGCAACGGCAACCGCGTAGCTGCCATCGTTTACGGCCCCAAGCAGGTGATTGTAGTGGCTGGCATGAACAAAGTGGAGGACACTCTGGAAGCGGCCATCAACCGGGCCCGTACCGTAGCGGCACCTATGAATCAGCAGCGCTTTGGTCTGCCCAATCCTTGTGGCGCTACCGGAAGCTGCGGCGATTGCAAGAGCGAAACCTGCATCTGCAATCACATTTTGGTGACCCGACATTGCCGCCCTGTAGGCAAGATCAAGTTTGTACTGGTTGGCGAAGAATTGGGGTTCTAATATAGTAAACGGCAGCCAAATGGCTGCCGTTTTGTTATCCCATTTTGAAAATGATACCCACCAGGGCGGAGAAACCGATGAAAACGATGGGATGCAGCTTTTGGGTCTGCTTGACTGCATTGGTCAGCAGCCAAAGCACGCAGAAAAGCGCTACGCCCTTCCAGTTGACCACATGCAGCAAGCCGGTAGCGCCGGAAACCAGCAGGGTAGAGCCGGCGACGCTGATGCCCGCCGCAGCGATCAAACCGGTGGAGGCGGGTCGCAGGCCGTAAAAAGCATCCTGTACATACTTGCTCTTGCGGAACTGGTTCAAAATCGCCGCAATGATGATAATGATCAAAACAGAAGGAGCAACCAGGCCCAATGTGGCAGTAATTGCGCCTAAAATAGCGCCGGGGATACCATGGATCCCGTTTCCGGTGACGAATCCAACATAGGTGGCCATGTTGACACCGATGGGCCCGGGGGTGGATTCGCCAACGGCGATCATGTTGGCAAGCTCCGCGTGGGTGAACCAGCCGGTCTTGTCGGATATTTCATAGAGGAAGGGGATGGTGGCCATGCCGCCGCCGATGGCGAACAGCCCGGTCATGAAAAATTCTAAAAACAGATTTAAATAGATCATGCCTTCTTACCTCCCAAAACCTTCAGCAAAATACCGATGACAGCAGCCAGAACCACAAAAAATACGGGGCTGATGTCAAAAAATACGCTGCATAAAGCGACAATCGCGAAAATCAGGCCTGTGGGAATATCCACAACCGCCTTTTTCAGCAGCTTTACGATAGCGTTCAGGATCAGCACGCAAACGCATACCCGGATGCCACCGAAGGCATTCTGCACCCAAACAATATGGGAAAACGCCTCAATGACACCAGCCAGCAGGCTGATAATGATCAGGGAAGGGAACACCACGCCCAAGGTGGCAACGATGCCGCCCAGGATGCCCTTATTTTTTTGTCCGATAAAGGTTGCGGTGTTGACAGCAATGACGCCGGGCGTGCATTGACCGATGGCAAAGTAGTCCATCAGCTCTTCTTCCGTGGCCCAGCCTTTGTTGTCCACAACTTCCCGCTGCAAAATGGGCAGCATGGCATAGCCGCCGCCGAAGGTCATGACACCAACCTTGGCGAAGGTAAGAAACATATCCAGTAATAAGTTCATAGGATGCCTCCTTATATATCAGAAACGCCACCTGCTGTCGCAAGTGGCGTTTTTGGAGCTAGTGACCTGACTCGAACAGGCGACCTTCTCATTACGAGTGAGATGCACTACCGACTGTGCTACACTAGCAAGCCAATGTATTATATCGGCATTTTCATAAAAAGTCAACTGCTTTTTTAAAAATCCAGCTCCAGACTGACAGGACAATGGTCTGAGCCCATGATTTCCGGGTGGATGGCGGCTTCTGTAATCTTATCCGCTATGCGGGCGGATACCACGAAATAGTCAATACGCCAGCCGGCGTTGTTTGCCCGCGCATTGAACATATAGCTCCACCAGCTATATGCGCCGGTTTTTTCGGGATACAGATAGCGGAAGGAGTCCACAAAGCCGTTTTCCAGCAGTCGGGTGAAGGCGCCGCGCTCTTCGTCGGTAAAGCCGGCGTTGCGGCGATTGGAGCCGGGGTTTTTCAGGTCAATGGGCTGGTGGGCCACATTCAGGTCGCCGCAGAGGATGACGGGCTTTTTTTGGTCCAGATCCTTTAAATAAGCCAGGAAGGCGTCCTCCCAAACCATTCGGTAGCCGAGTCTGGTCAGTTCCCGCTGGGCATTGGGCGTGTAGCAGGTGACAAGGTAGAAGTTTTCGTATTCGGCGGTGATGACCCGGCCCTCTGTGTCATGTTCCGCAATGCCGATCCCATAACGGACGGATAGGGCAGGCTGCCTGGCGAAGATGGCGGTGCCGGAATAACCTTTCTTTTCCGCGTAGTTCCAGTATTCGCTGTAACCGGGCAGCTCCATTTGAATTTGGCCTGCCTGCAATTTGGTTTCCTGCAGGCAGAAAAAGTCAGCATCCAGACCATTATAGGACTCCATAAAGCCCTTGCCCATGCAGGCGCGCAGGCCGTTGACATTCCAGGATACAAATTTCATAAATTCTCCTTACTGATCCCGGGACTGCTGGGTGCTGTCCAACAGGTTCATGTTGTTTTCGTTGAGGGTAATGGTTTTTTCACCACCCAGAAGGGCAGTTTCGGCGCTGATGACAATGTTCTTCGCATCTGTCAGTTCCAGACAGGTTTTGGCGATGCAGCAGCAGGCAAGACTGAGTTCTAATCCTGTCAGGCCTGCAAGCTCATCGCTGAATGACAGGTACAGAGTATTGGCATCCTCTGCTATGGAAAGGATTTTAAGCCCGGCAGGGAAGGGGTTTTTGCAGTTTTCGGTCAAAGGACCGGAAAGATAGGCGGAAAGCGTTTCCTTTAATGTGGCAAAGCTTGCGCTATCCCGATGTTCAGCGATCAAGGGCAAACACTGGGCATCATAGGAAAAATCCGGATTTCGATAATAAAAGGCTACGGTATTTTGCTTATCTTCCGATTCCTTGCAGCCTGAAAAGCACAGAAGCATAGCGGCGATCAGGAGAAAGACCCAATATTTTTTCATACTTACGCATCCTCCTCAATATCAAAGCTGGGGAATTCTACGGTGAATACAGTACCCTTGCCGACGGTACTTTGCAGAGAGATCTCGCCATTGTTGCGCTCAACGATACTGCGAACGATGGAAAGCCCAAGACCGCTGCCGCCGGAGGCGCGGGAACGGGCCTTGTCCACACGGTAGAATCGCTCGAACACATGCCCCACCGCATCCGGCGGAATACCCACACCGGTGTCTGTGACACACAGCGCGGCCATATCCTGGTTTTTGTGTAATGAAATTTGGAGGGTTCCGCCGGGCTGGTTGTACTTAATTCCGTTTTCTGCCAAATTAAATGCGATCTGATACAGATCATCCTCGGGGATCAGCACGGCAGAGTCATTGGAAAGATCCGTTTGAATGGTGATTTGATTTGTTTCGGCAATGCCGGAGAGCATTTTAACCACCCGCTCAATGGTTGGCGCCATGTAGATTATTTCTGCTTCTATCTGTGCCACATTGCCCTCATTTTTGGTCAGAGAGAGTAATTTTTGGGTCATGCGGGTCAGCCGATCCGCCTCATTGCCGATGTCAGTAACAAATTCCCGGGTAGTTTCCTGGTCCATTTCGTTTTGCAGAATAGAGTCGGAAAGGAGCTTGATGGTGGCAAGGGGCGTCTTCAGCTCGTGGGAAGCGTCGGAAACAAACTGCCGGCGCTTATTCTCCGAGGTGTTGAGCCGTTCCGTCAGGTCGTTGAATTCGTCGCCGAGTACCCGCAGTTCATCTTTGCCGCTCAGGTTTACCTTGTGGGTATAATCGCCTTCCTGAATGATCTGCATGGAGTTCATGATCTTACGCAGCCGCCGGGAGTATCTGCCGGAAAAAACAAAGGCAAACACCAGCAATCCGATCTCCAGGCCAAGGGATACGGTAAAAATATTACGCTGTAAGGAATCCATCAGCTGGCCCTGCTCCGTATCATATTCCATCATGTACACGCAGCCGGAAATGGAATCATACTGAAAAATAGGCGTTGCGACAACGGAGCGCATAACGCCGTCGTCGAAATGCCAGGTAAAGACGTCGTTGCTTTCCAGCGCGGTAACGATCTGGGGAAACAGGGCATATCCGGCGCTTCCTTCGGAATCGTAAATGATAGAGCCCCCTGCATCGGTGACAACCAGCCTGGTGAAGGTAAGGCTGCCGATGCGGTCGATGGTTTCCTCGATAGCGGCGGTATTCAATACGTCCAGATTAGCGATTTCATTGGCGGTCATCCGGGCTTTTTCCAGCATGGAGGTCTCCTTGTTGGTGTAAAACAGCCGCATACTGACACCGGAGGTGTACAGATTTAAAAACAGCAGCACAAAGAACGTGATGACAACATAGGTCATCGCGTAGCGCAGCTGTGTGCTTCTGTATCGGATGGCTTTTGCCCGTTTACGTCTTTCGGAAGTAATAACCAACGCCCCACTTCGTCATAATATACTGCGGCTCGGCAGGATTTTCCTCCAGCTTTTCCCGCAGGCGGCGGATGTGTACATCCACGGTACGAATATCGCTGCGATATTCATAGGCCCAGATGGTGTCCAGCAGCGCTTCCCGGGAGTAGACCCGGTTGGCGTTGCGCATCAAAAATTCCACAACATCAAATTCCTTGGCGGTCAAGTCCACCAGCCGGCCGGAAACATAGGCGTTTCTGCCGTTGATATCCAGGCTGATGGAGCCAATGGTCAGCTGTTTATCCGAGCCCTTCTCCTGTATATTGGAGCGGCGCAGCAAAGCTTTGATACGGGCTTTCAGCTCCAGAATGTTAAAAGGCTTGGTCAGATAATCGTCGGCGCCGTGGTCAAAGCCGATGAGCTTATCCATATCATCGGTTTTGGCGGTCAGCAGAATGATCGGAACATTGGAAAATTCCCGGATCTTGGCGCAGGCGGTCAGGCCGTCCATTTCCGGCATCATCACATCCAGGATCACCAAATTTACATCCGGATCCTGGGCCAGCTGCACCGCCTCCAGGCCGTTGCAGCCGGTGACCACCTCGTAGCCTTCACTTTGCAAATTAAAGCGGATGCCCTTTACAAGCAGCGCTTCATCGTCAGCAACCAGTATTTTCATAATTAACCTCCAACCGTAATGTACTCAAGTATGCTTTCCAGCGTTTTTTCTCCGATGCCCCGGACATTCAGCAAATCGGCTACATTGGCAAAATTACCGTGTTCCGCCCGGTAATCCACGATTCGCTGGGCAAGAACCTCTCCGATGCCCGGAATGGTCATCAGCTCCGCTTGGGTAGCGGTGTTAATGTTCACTTTTCGGGCAAGGCCGGAGGAAGGGCCGGTGGATGCAAGCATTTGACCGGACGCTGTGGTGTTGCCACCGGAGATCTGTATTGGGGCGTGGTTCATGTTTTTGCCGAGGTAGAACCCGGCGAGAAATACCACAAACAGCATCGTGATGGCCACCGGTATCAAAATCCAGGATTTTTTCATGGAGCACACCCTTCTCTTTCGTTGACTAAGTGATAAAAAGCTGATATAATACTTTTACCTATTATACACACTTTTCCCCGATTGGACAAGTCCAACGGTTAAAATATGAGGTCGAAATATGAAAAAAATTGCAGCAATTGCATTGTTTTTGGCTGTAGCGCTGTTATTTTCCGGTTTTCCTGCGGACGCGACGGACCGCAATTCTCCGGAAGCGGCGCTGGGATGCCGCAGCGTTTTCGCGCAGATCCCCTTGGGAACAACGGATCGTTTGGCGGAAACCGCTGACGCCGCCATGCTTTATGAACTCAATACCGATACCCTGGTGTATGGCTGGAATTTGGATGGCCGTATCGACCCTACCGGCATGGTCAAAATTCTGACGGCGTTGGTTGCCCTGGAGCAAGGTAATCTGGAGGACGAGGTCACAGTCAAACGCAGTACCCTGAATACCGTAGCCATTGGCTCTGTGTCAGCCAATTTGCAGGCCGGCGAGGTACTGACGCTGCGGGATCTGCTTTACTGCGTTATGGTGGCCTCTGCCAACGATGCTGCCGCGGTGGTGGCGGAGCATGTGGGCGGCACACAAACTGCTTTTGTGGAAATGATGAACGCCAAGGCATTGGAATTGGGCTGCACCGGCTCTTATTTTGCCAATGCCCATGGCCTCAGCGGCACAGAGCAGTATTCCACCGCCCGGGATCTTGCCATTATTACGGAGGCTGCGCTGGAAAACCCCCTGTTCGCGGAAATGTTCTGCATGGAAGAATGCACCATTCCCGCCACCAACAAATGGGATGAACGGCGTCTTGTCACGACCAATTATATGATGAGCGATTCCTATACCGGCAAGTACCTGGATTCCCGTATGTCGGGCGGCAAAACCGCCGCTGCCACTCTGACCGACCGCAGCTTGATCAGCACCGCTGAAGTGGGCACCTCCCGGTATCTGTGCATTGTTATGAGCGCCGAGGCAGAGGTTTCCGATGATGGCTTTGTGGTTTTGCGTTACGGCAGCTTTGAGGAAACCAGTGCATTGCTGGATTACGGCTTTCAAAACTTTTCCGTTCGTCAGATCGTTCATGATCAGCAGACCATTGAACAGTACAGCGTGTCCGGCGGTGAGAACGATGTAGTGATCCGGGCGGCAAAAACGATCCACACGGTGCTTCCCAATGAATATTTGCCGGAGGATATTCATTTTGATACCTTGGTGGACGCCAATCAGCTGACTGCGCCCATCGAAAAGGACGCGTCGCTGGGCACGCTGCAGATCCGTTATCAAAACATTGTTTTGGGTCAATGCGATCTGGTTGCCATGCATGGCGTGGCCCTAAAAGATTCCGTTATTGAGCAGGCGGATCGGCTGCAGCAGCCGGAGCCTGAACCGTTTGACTATAAGGGCCTGCTGATCCGGATCGGTTTGATCTTGGCCGCGGTACTGCTGGTTGCTGCTTTCATTTTGGTGGGCATTCGTATGGTCCGTAGTATTCGCGTCCGTCAGCAGCATCGCCGCAGAATGCGCAGTCGCAGAAGGAGCCGATAATATGCTTAGCTGGGAAGAACTGGAACGGCAGTGTAACAATTGTTTTCGCTGCGGCCTTTGTGACCGAAGAACCAATGTGGTATTTGGCGTTGGCAATCGCAATGCCGAGATCCTGTTTATTGGCGAAGGTCCCGGCGAGCAGGAGGACCTGAAAGGGGAGCCCTTTGTTGGCCCGGCCGGAAAACTGCTGGATGATATGCTTTCTATCATTGACCTGAGCAGAAAAGAAAACTGCTATATCGCAAACATTGTCAAATGCCGCCCGCCTGGAAACCGGGACCCTCTGGAAACGGAGCAGGATGCCTGTATCGACTATTTGCGAAATCAGGTGGCTCTGATCCAGCCAAAGGTGATCGTATGCCTAGGCCGTATTGCGGCTAAACGGATCATCCGGGAAGATTTTCGCATTACCCGGGAGCATGGACAATGGACAGAGAAAAACGGCGTATGGATGACGGCCGTTTATCATCCGTCGGCGTTGCTTCGGGATGTAAGTAAACGCCCGGAAACCTTTGATGACCTGCTTTCTATCCGGAGTAAACTACGGGAGTTACTTTGATATTCGGAGGATATGATATGGACCTTAACAAGCGCATTCACGATGCGGCTGACTATATTCGTCAGCGGCTGATTGCCACACCCAGCATCGGTTTAATTTTGGGTAGTGGCTTGGGGGATTTTGCGGATACTCTAGAGGATCGGATCGTGATTCCTTTCTCCGAGGTGCCGGATTTTCCCCAACCAACCGTAGAAGGCCATACCGGTGCCTTTGTGATTGGATCCTGCCGTGGGAAAACCGTGGTGGCGCTGCAAGGCCGGATTCATTACTATGAAGGCCATCCCCAACAGGTGATCACCATTCCCGTGCGGGTTATGGCGCTGCTGGGCGTGAAGCACCTGATTCTGACAAACGCCTGCGGCGGCGTGAATCTGAACTTTATGCCCGGCGATTTGATGCTGATTTCTGATCATATCAATTTTTCCGGGGCGAATCCCTTGATTGGGCCGAATCTCGCAGAGTTTGGCCCCCGGTTTCCTGATTGCTCTGATATTTATACGAAGCGTTTGCGCAATCAAATCCTACCCATGGCTGAGAAAAATGGCATTTCCCTTCGTCAGGGTGTGTATGCTATGTATTCCGGTCCCTGTTATGAGACCCCTGCTGAGATCCGGATGTTCCGCGCCCTGGGCGCGGACGCGGTTGGAATGTCCACGGTACCGGAAGCCATCGTGGCTGCCCATTGTGGCATGGAGGTCGTGGGCATTTCCTGTATCACCAACATGGCTGCCGGCGTTCTGCCTCAGAAGCTGAACCATAAGGAAGTGGTGGAAACCGCGGCAATGGTCCATGATAAATTCCAGAAACTGCTGAATTTGATTTTACAAATGCTGTAATATTGCAAACGCCACCCTGTCTGCCGCCCTTTCGATTCCCACCATTCCCATTAAAATAAGAAAACAAGCCAGGGGCGGTTATGCGTCCCTGGCTTTTCCTTCGAATTGCTATTTGTAACAATCTTTGATATAATACAAAAAGTTTCTATTTCGTGCAATGCATGGCATCTGTTTTTCGTGTATATAGGTGAAAGGCCTTTACAACTGAGGAAAGGAGGACGCAATGAAGGACAATGAGATCATCGAACTGTACTGGAAGCGGGATGAAGCTGCCATCGCAGCCACTTCAGAAAGCTACGGAAACTACTGCTATTCCTTTGCCTACCATATTCTGCAAAGCCCGGAAGATGCCCAGGAATGTGTCAACGATACATACTGGAAAGCGTGGCTGTCGATTCCACCGCAGCGGCCCAATCGACTGGCAACCTACTTGGGAAAGATCACCCGCAACCTTTCCCTTGATCGGCTGAAACGGCTGAACGCGCAAAAGCGTGGCGAAGGCCAAACGGAATTGGCGCTGAAAGAATTGGAAAGCTGTATCCCCACAGCCAATAGCTTGGATCAAATCATAGACGAGATTGTGCTGACAAATGCCATTAACCAATTTCTGCGCCAGCAGCCAATGATCGATCGGAATATCTTTGTAGGTCGGTATTGGCATTTGTATTCCATTGCTGACCTTGCGCAGGCCTACGGGATGCGGGAGAGCAAAGTTGCGTCCTTACTTTTCCGAATGAGGAATAAACTGAAAATCTATCTTGAGAAGGAGGGAATCTCTGTATGAAAAACGAAAAGATGCTTCATGCCATCGGACAGATCGATGATGACATGATCGAAGATGCCGTCATTCAGCCCAACAAGAAGAAGCAAACTTTTCATAAAGCACCTGCCTTTCGCCGAGTGGTAGCAATTGCGGCCTGTTTTGTGCTGATCATTGGGCTCGCACTTTCTATGCCCACATGGTTCAAGCCGAATAACGACGGCCCCGGTGTCCCCGTGGAACCCGGTGTTCCTATCGATCCCGACAAGCTGCCTCCGCCTTCTGTTGAGGAAGATGGACGCATTCACATCGGCGGCATTGACGAACTTTCCTATTATGCAGCCATTCGTATGATTGCGGGAACGACCAATGTAACAAGCCAAAATATGGTTGGCGGCAATTACGAAATCTCTTTGCTTGGAAACGGCAGCGGCACGGATAAAGAGGAAGCACCACCCGAGCCGGAAACCACCGGTCCCGATGAAACCCAGGGGCCTCCTGTTTCTACAGCTCCTACATCGCCTGCAGTCTATGATGAGGATATTTTCTACTATGCATTGGACCCCAATGAACCCTTTTTTATCAACAAGGTCAGCTTTTTCAAGATTGAACTGACCGATGAGAATGGCTTTCTGGCTTCTCAGCTGGGGCTCGGCGTTGTAGATGTTGTGATTACGGAGGATTGCATTTGGGGCGACAGCCTGATTACCTTCCGTAAGGGAGATAAATTCTTCTCCTGCCTGTCTAATGGCTGGCACTCAAATCGTGATACCGGTGGCTGGCAGTGGGATTTCTCCACCCACAAGTATGTGGAAGGGTTCTATATCGTCAAGAATTTTGAACAGGAAAACCATGCTTTCTATATTGACATGGACGCGACAGGGCAGGCTGTTGCCTTCCAGTGTATGGGAACGCAGAATGGCGGCCACCGCCCGGATCAGAATGTACAGATTGTCAGCTCTACCGAAATTTCCAACGAGGGCAGAAGCTTTACCGTTGCCGAATTGGAGGAATATTTCAATACCGGCAATGTTCCGGAGAGCGCGACTCCTTCCACACAGCCCCAGAATCCACCCCTGGTCGAGGGGCCGGAATACACCTTTGACATTTATTCCAATGGTGAATATGTGTTTTCACTTGGCAGTGAAGGCACCTTCATTTTCCACCATGTCAGCGGGCAGGATGTGGACTATGAAAAAGGCACCTACACCCTGCGGGAAGACAGCCTGGAACTTACCTTCCTTCGGGATGAGGATGTAACCGAAACCGTAAGCTGCGAGCTGACCCAAAACGGATTCATTTACAAGGGTTCTGAATATGTAAAAGATCCGACATTGAGCCAATGCGTCACGGATGATCCTGGAACAGCCAACGCTGCACAAGCAATCGTCACTTTGTGATGATTAAGGTGGATACCGTATTTTTTGAGAGTCACAGGAGGCATGCGATATGAAATGTCCATATTGTTCCAAAGAAATGTCGGTTGGGTATATACACAATGGCAATCAACCCGTTCAATGGATACCGAATGGTAAGAAACCATCTTTTTTTCGATTTTCCGCTGCGGATGATGGGGTCAAGTTTAGAAACAAGTTTTCGATGGGCGGATACAATGCGGAGGCATTTTATTGCGATGCCTGTCATGTTGTGATAGCGAAAACTGAAATATAGATCACAGCTTGGTATAGGAGGCAAATAATGAAAAAACAATCCATTTCTGTTATTAACTGCTTTTTGTCGGTGTTCATTTTCCTCTGCGTTTTTGGAAACACTTGTTATCGCCATGCGCTCCCCGGAAAGGGCGGTGCTGATTTTGCGCAGCAAACAGCGCTTTGCTTTTATTTTGCAATATTTGTCGTAATCGCGATCTGTTGCATTTGCGCCAAACCTTATTATTCCAACAAATGCTTTTGGTTTGGTGCTATATTCTGTATGCTCTTTCCCGTTCTATTGTTCAGCCTTTGGATATGTTCCTTGATTATCAACTGGGAATTCAGTTCCATTAACTGGCTTTATTGGATTTGCATCATTATCCCGCCTATCATTAGCGGATTGTATGTCTGTGCGGCATTGACAAAAGAGTGAAGCCCTTGAAGTCAATTTTAGCTGGTAGGGCGGGAGAGAGAATATAATCAAGGGTACATTTCGTTCTGAAGTCCCAATAAGCATCTACTGGCGTTGCCATTTCGATTCCCCTTTTGTAGAATACCATACTGACAAGAAAACCACCCTACAGGGAAATGCCACTAACTAAGTGCCATTACCCTCCGGGTGGGTTTTCTTATTGGGGGAGCCGAGGGGAATCGATTTAATCAATGTGTGGCTCGGTCGAGCCCTCGCCAACGGCGCTAATCCGCGCCGCATTTGATCTGTTCAATTCCCCTCAACTGAATACCATACCAATAAAAATACCGCCCTACAGGGCGGCATTTTTATTGGTGGAGCCGAGGGGAATCGAACCCCTGTCCGAAAGCAACTTGGAGGGACTTTCTCCGGGCGCAGGCAGTTATTTACATTCCCTTTGCCGCACGGGAACAGCCACCCTTACGGCATCAGT